>CAMLEQ010000190.1 GCA_946479015.1 uncultured Gemmatimonadota bacterium
GGGAACTGACGGGATGAGGAGGGAGGTACGGCGCGTGTAGGCTCGGCTGTAGGTGGACTCTCTCTACATCCCGCCCTACACGCGCTCTACCTCCCTCCTCTTCCCGTCGGTCTCCCACACGCCACACGCGTTTCATGGTTTTCTAGCGACCAGGTCCCAAACCCTAGCGCGCCGCCCGCCCTCGGAAAACATTTGAGCCCACCGCTGATCCATCCGCTCTCCCTCCACCATGCCCGCACGCAAGCCCACCACCACCGAGCGCGCTTCCGCGGCGCGCGCACCGTCGCCATCCGCGAGCTCGATCGCGAAGCTCCAGCGATGGATCGACCTGCTCGCGGCGCTGCTCTCCCGCCGCTTCCCCGCGCCGCTCGCGGAGCTGGTGCGCGACGTCCCCGCCTACCGCGCGTCTCCCTCGGACGACGCGCTCGCGCGGATGTTCGAGCGCGACAAGGAGGAGCTGCGCGCCTTCGGCGTGCCGATCGAGACGGTGCAGCTGGACGAGGAGACCTCGGGATACCTGCTCCGCGCGCGCGACTTCTACCTCCCCATCCTCACCCTCCCCGGCGTGGTGAAGGCAGCGAGCCGCGCGCGCGACCGTTCGGGGTATCGATCGCTCGAGCACCTCACCTTCGAGCCCGACGAGCTGGAGGCTGTGGCGCACGCGGGCGCGCGCGTCCGCGCGCTCGGCGACCCGTTGCTCACGGCGGACGCCGACTCCGCGCTGCGCAAGCTGGCGTTCGATCTCCCCGTGGACTCCGCGCGCCACGAGAGCGAGGAGCGGGTGCTCGCCGATGGGCGGGGCGTGGATGCGCGCGCGTTCGCGCTGCTCGGGGGGGCCCTGCTCCGACGCAAGCGGGTGTGCTTCGACTACCACGCCATGTCCACCGACGCCACCACGCGGCGCGAGGTGGAGCCGTACGGCCTGGTGTTCCTCGGCGCGCACTGGTACCTGGTGGGGCGCGACGTCGCGAGCGGGGAGCGACGCAACTTCCGTGTGAGCCGGATGCGTGCGATCGAGGAGAACCGCGCGCGTCCACGGACGCCGGACTTCGAGCCGCCGGCGGCGTTCGACCTGGCGGAGCACGCGCGCTCCCGCCAGGCGTGGGAGCTGGGGGACGACGATGCGCGCGAGGTGATCGTGGAGTTCCGTGCGAGCACGGGCGCCGCGCGCGCGGCGGCCGGACTCGGCGAGCCGGTGCGCGGCGCGCCGTCGCGCCGCCGCTTCCGGGTGCGCCGCCCCGACACGTTCGCGCGGTGGCTGCTCTCCCTCGCCGGCGATGCCGTTCCCGTGGAGCCGCCGGAGATGGTGCAGCGCTGGCGCGCGATCGCGCGCGCGACGCTGGCGGTGTACGAGCCGGGCGATCGAGCGAGGGAGGGCGCATGACGGCCGATGCCGCGATGCAGCTCCGCCGCCTGCTGCACATCATCCCGCGACTCGCGGACGGCGAGGCGCACCCGATCGAGCAGGTGGCGAGGATGGCGAGGACGGATGTGGACACGGTACTTCGCGACCTCTACTCGCTCGCGCAGCGCTTCGGCGATCCGGGCGGGTTCGTCCCGGGGCTGGAGATCACCATCGAGGGCGCGCGCGTGACGCTGCGCTCGGGGCACTTCGCTCGTCCGATGCGGCTCACCTCGGCGGAGCTGTGCGCGCTGGAGCTGGGGCTGGCGATGCTCGCGCGCGAGTGCGCGCCGGAGGAGCGGGGCGCGATCGAGCGGGCGCGTGCGCGCCTCGGCGCGGCGCTGGCGATGCTGCCCCCTTCCGAGCGCGCGGGCGGCGGTGCTGGAGGGCGACACGCGGAGCTCGGCGCGGAGGGAGACGCCGCGCTGCTCGCGGCGATCCGCGGTGCGCTGCGCGCTCGGAGGAAGGTACGGCTGGACTATCGCTCGGCGAGCGCGGCGGAGCCGGCGACGCGCACCATCTGCCCCTACGGGCTCGTGGCGGCGCGCGGCGCGTGGTACGTGGTGGCGCACTGCGAGGAGCGCGACGCGATCCGGATCTTCCGCCTCGACCGGATCGAGCGCGCGGTGCCGCTCGCGGAGCGGTTCGAGATTCCGCCGAGCTTCTCGCTCGAGAGCGTCGTGCGGAACGGCGCCGTGTTCAGCGCGGACGAGCCGGGGACGCTGCGCGTGCGCTACTCGCCGAACGTGGCGCGGTGGATCGCGGAGCGGGAGGGGGTGCCGCTCGATGCCGACGGCTCGCTCACCGTGGAGCACCCGCTCGCCGATGTGCGATGGGCGGTGCGGCACGTGCTCCAGTACGGCCCCGACGCCGAGGTGCTCGAGCCGGAGAGCGTACGGCGCGAGGTGCGGTCGAAGCTGCTGGAGCTCCTGGAGGAATGACATGACACGATGCACGACGCTCGGTGCCAGCCTCTCCGCGGCCATGCTGCTCGCCGCGTGCGCATCCTCCTCCCCCGCCCCCGTGCCGGCCCCCGCCCCCGTACCGGCGCGCGCGCCGGCGATCCCCGGAGCGATACGGTGGACGCGCGGCGCCGCCGAGCACCGCGCGATCTACCTCGAGCTCTACCGCTGGGCGGGGGAGCGGATCGACCAGCTCGCCCGCGCGCAGGGGAGCGCGGCGTGGGGCGTGATCCTCGACGCCGATGAGACCGTGCTCGACAACTCCCCGTACGAGCTCGAGCGCGCGACGCTCGACGTGCCCAATCGCGCGGACGCGCAGTGTGACGACACACGAGCGAACTTCCGCGCGCTCGGGATCGCGGTGGATGCGGCCCTCTGCCAGCAGGGGAAGGAGTCGGACAAGAACCCGCGCTTCGAGGCCGTGCAGCGCGGCACCGCGGGGCTGCCGCCGTTGCGCGTCCTCATGTGGGTGGGGGACAACATCCAGGACTTCCCGCGCCTCTCGCGGTCCATTCGCGGCGCGCCAGACTCCGCGTTCGCGGCGTTCGGCGACCACTACATCGTGCTGCCGAATCCGATGTACGGAAGCTGGGAGAAGCCGTAGCGCTCGTCATCCCACGACGTAGGCGGACAGCAGTACGCGATTCTCCTCTTGACTGTCCACCCGTTCCCCGTACAGTGGCGCACCCGAAACGCTGTGGGAAGCGGGACGATGGTCACCCGTGCGGCGTTCGACGCGAGTATCGCGACCGGCTGAATGGAGCGTCTCCTCGAGGCGCCCCGTTCGGCCGGTCGCGTTTCAGTCGTGCACGTCATCGGCTTCCGCGCATCGCGCGGAGGCACGGGATCGTTCGCGCGCCGACTGAGGCACCGCGAGCTCGAGGCGATGCTGGCTGGCGCTGGTCGAGGTCCTTTTCCGGAGGGTCACGCTCATGCATCGCATCGGTCTCACCTCCAGCCGCGTCGGCGGCATCCTCATCGCGAGCGCGTGGATGATCGTCGCCGCGTGCACCGACTTCACCGCCGCGGACCGCTTCAAGCCCGACCCCCGCCTCCCGACGCACGACCAGCTCCAGGAAGCGCTCGCGGCGGCGCGCGCCACGGACAACGGTGGGTTCAATCTCGACATGTGGGGATCCGTCGTGGACCGCGAGGGGCGCGTGGTGGCGGTGGCGTTCACCGGAGCGAAGGAAGGGGACCAGTGGCGCGGGAGCCGCGTGATCTCGGCGCAGAAGGCGAACACGGCGAACGCGTTCAGCCTCCCCGACCTGGCGCTGTCCACCGCGAACCTGTACGCGGCCTCGCAGCCAGGCGGCACGCTGTTCGGGCTCCAGGAGAGCAATCCCGTGGATCCCGACGTCGCCTATGGTGGGGACGAGCAGGACTACGGCACGAAGGACGACTTCATGGTCGGGAAGCGCATCGGCGGCATCAACGTGTTCGGCGGCGGACTCGCGCTGTACTCGAGCGACGGTGAGTTCATCGGCGGAGTCGGGGTGAGCGGAGATGCGTCGTGCGCCGACCACAACATCGCCTGGAAGACGCGCTTCAACCTGCAGCTCGACCACGTTCCGGCCGGGGTGGCCGATGGGGGAGCGGACGACAACATCATCTACGACATCGATTCCACCGGCGTGAGCCCCAGCGGGTTCGGCCACCCGGAGTGCAGCGCCGCGGCCACCGCGATCAGCGAGGCACTCCCCACCGATTTCCCGATCGGGCACTGACGATGAGCTGATCCTCACGTCGGCCGCAGGCGATCGCCGACGCGGCGCCGGGCGATCCGGAGGTCATCCGGTCGCGCGGTGCCGCGTTCGCGCGCCCCGCCGCCGCGCCAGCTCGCGCTTCACCACACACGGCGCGCCGCTCACCGCGTCAGGCACGCGGTTCACCCAGAAATCGTTTCCGGCGCTCCCGGCGCCTCCCAGATTGCGCGCGGCGTGACGGGCTCGCGATCGCGATCCGGCGCCGCCGCACGTGCGTCGTTCGCGGAGCGCGCGGGCGGCCGCACGGTCACCTGGGGAGGAGGCGCATCTGAAGCGTTGGAGCGGGATCTCGCGGATCGGCATCGTGGAGGCGGCGCTGGCCGCGATGTTTCTCGGGGCGGGCGTGATCAAGCTCGTCGGCGTGCCGGAGGTGGTCGCGTTCTTCCAGGCGGCCGGCTTCGGCCGAGGGTTCCGCGACCTGGTGGGCACGACCGAGGTCCTCGGCGCCCTCCTGCTGCTCACGCCGAGGCTGGCCGGCGTCGGCGCGCTCGTTCTCGCCGGGGTCATGGTCGGCGCGGCGGTGGTCGATGCGGTCGCGCTCCGCACCTCCCCCCTCATCCCCGCGACCGTCCTCGTCGTGCTCCTGGTGCTGGCGTGGGTGCGCCGCGCCAACGCCATCGCGGTCCTCGGCGCCACGCGCGCGGCGCTCGCGCGCCGGCTCGCGAGACGCCACGAGTACACTCACCTCTGAAGGAGATCGTTCATGCGTCGCTTCGCGTTGGTGCTCTCCCTGTTCGCCATGCCGATCCTCGCGTCCTGCGGCGGCTCCTCGAGCAACGATTACGGCACGAACCCCCCGCCGCCCCCGCAGGCCGGGATCGTGCAGGTCTGGACCAACTACTACGCCCCGGTCGCGGACACCATCACCGCTGGGCAGACCGTTACCTGGACATGGGCCACGGCATACGGCGTGGACCACGATGTCGTGTTCGACGACGGGAGCGTGAACTCCGGCGTGAAGACCTCCGGCACCTTCGCCCACACGTTCAGCACGGCGGGCACGTACGCCTACCACTGCACGCGCCACCCGATGACGGGGACGGTGGTCGTGCGCTAGGCGCCAGGGCCTGGAGGAGGGGAGGCGGGGGAGTCAGGGATCGAACGGGCTCGGGGATGTGCCGCCCCGAGCCCGTTTCGCCGTGCCTTCCACCGGCCCGATCGGCCGCGTCACCACCGCCACTGGCGCCGCGCGCCCCCGGTGCTCACATTCGCGAGACAGACGCATCGGGAGCGATTCATGACCGCGAGCATCACCCCCGCCGAGCTCTCCCCCGTGGAGGCGGCCGCGAGCGTGCGCGACACCGTCGTGCAGTGGCGCCGTCGGCTGCACCGCGAGCCGGAGCTCTCCTTCCACGAGCATCGCACCGCGCAGTTCGTGTACGACACGCTCGCCGGCTTCGGCGGGCTCGAGCTGTCGCGTCCCACCCCCACGAGCGTGGTGGCGCGCCTCCACGGCGCGGAGGCCGGGCCGGTGCTGGCGATCCGCGCGGACATGGACGCGCTCCCGATCGACGAGAAGAACGAGGCCGAGTACCGCTCTGGCACCCCGGGGGTGATGCACGCCTGCGGGCACGACGGGCACACGTCGATGCTCCTCGGCGCGGCGAAGCTGCTCGCGGGGATGCGCGAGCGCCTGCACGGCGAGGTGCGCTTCATCTTTCAGCACGCCGAGGAGGTCTCCCCCGGCGGCGCGCAGCAGATGGTGGACGCCGGCGTCATGGACGGCGTGGACCTGGTGATCGGCGCGCACCTCTGGTCGCCGATGCCGTCGGGGAAGGTGGGAGTGCTGGCGGGGCCGATGATGGCCGCTCCGGACACCTTCCTGCTCGTGGTGAAGGGGGCGGGGGGGCACGCCGCGGCGCCGCACCAGACGGTGGACAGCATCGCCGTGGCGGCGCAGATCGTGACGAACCTCCAGCACATCGTCTCGCGGAACATCGACCCGATCGACAGTGTGGTGGTGTCCGTCACGCGCTTCATCGCCGGGACGGCGGACAACGTGATCCCCGGCACCGCCGAGCTCGGGGGAACGGTGCGGACCTTCGATCCCGCGCTCCGCCGCGAGGTGCCGCGGCTCATGGAGCGGATCATCAAGGGGATCACCGCGGCGCACGGCGCCGGGTACGAGCTGACGTTCACGGAGGGGTACCGCCCGGTGATCAACGACCAGCGGGCCACCGACTTTCTTCGTGGCGTGGTGGAGCGCACGCTCGGCCCGGAGGCGTTCCAGGACCTCCGCCCGAGCATGGGCGGGGAGGACTTCTCCGCCTTCCAGCAGCGCGCCCCGGGCTCGTTCTTCTTCATCGGCGCGCGCGACGAGGCGCGCGGGATCGTGCACCCGCACCATCACGAGCGCTTCGACATCGACGAAAGCGCACTGGAGCGGGGGGTGGCGATCTTCGTGGGCGCGGCGCGGGAGTACCTCGGCGGAGCGCGGCCCGCGTGAGACTCCACCGGTGGCTGGCTGTCGTGCCGGCCATCGGCCTGCTCGGAGGGGTGCCCTTCGCGAACCGCGTGGAGCCCTACGTGCTCGGGCTCCCCTTCCTGCTGTTCTGGATCCTGCTCTGGGTGCTGCTCACCGCCGCGATCATGGGGGTGGTGTACGCCCTGGACCGCGCGGCCGGAGCCGGCCACGAGGCGGGGGCGGGGGCGGGGGCGCCTGACGAGCGACGCGGGGCGGCGGGGCCATGAGCGCGGCGCTCGTCATCATCGTCGCCTTCCTCGTGATCGCGCTCTGGCTCGGCGTGCGCGCGCGGCGGGGGCGCGACATGGTGCTCGAGCAGTGGAGCGTGGGTGGGCGCGGCTTCGGGACGCTGTTCGTGTTCCTCCTCATGGCCGGGGAGATCTACACCACCTTCACCTTCCTCGGCGGAAGCGGGTGGGCGTACGGGAAGGGTGGGCCGGCGTTCTACATCCTCGCCTACGGCGCGCTCGCGTACGCGCTCTCGTACTTCCTGCTCCCCGTGGTGTGGCGCTACGGGAAGGAGCACGGGCTCCTCTCGCAGGCCGACTTCTTCGTGAGCAAGTACCGGAGCGAGCCGCTCGGGATCCTGGTGTCGCTGGTGAGCGTGGTGGCGCTGGTGCCGTATCTGGTGCTCCAGCTCAAGGGGCTCGGGATCATCGTCTCCGAGGC
>CAMLEQ010000191.1 GCA_946479015.1 uncultured Gemmatimonadota bacterium
AGCTGCTCCGGACTGACGGGCGACCTGAGCCAGGTCGCCTGGTACAGGGTCGAAACCCCGACCGTCGTGATCAATGGCGTCGAGTATGACGGCTACTGGTTCGCCGACGGCAATCGCATCGTGCTCGGCCCAGGCGGTTACTCCAGCGTGGGTGTCATCGAGCACGAGATGCTGCACGCCCTCCTCCACCGTGGCGATCACCCCTGCCGGTATTTCGTGGAACTGTGCGGCAAGTTCGTCCAGCAGCCCGATAGCTGTACCTGAGAATGACTCCCGATTCCCAACGGCACGCACTCGCGCGGGTCCAACGAGCAGGCCAGTGGTCTCCGGCAAACCTCCGCAGCGCGTCAGGCCACGCTGCGCCTACAGACCGCGCCCACTCTGCTTCACTCGGAGGAAGATCGGTCTAGCGCGAAACGCTCGCGGCGTCGCGCCGAGCTCCCGCCGGAACGCGGCGTTGAAGTTCGACAGGTCGCCGAACCCGCTCGCGAGCGCGACGTCGATCACCTTCGCGTCGCTGGCCAGCAGCCGCAGCGCCGCCGCGCGGAGCCGCGCGCGCAGGATGAACTGGTGCGGCGTCGTCCCCGTGAGCCGCTGGAAGGTCCGCAGGTAGTGGAAGGGACTCTGCCCCGCATCCGCGGCGAGCCGCGCGAGCGTCCACGCCGCACCGGGATCGTCCTCGATGCGCCTGACACTCTCCGTCACGCGCGCGACCGCGGCGCGGGAGGGGGAGGGGGACGCCTCGCGCGACGGCGCCAGCCCGCTCGCGAGGCGGGCGGTCGCGGCGGCGAGCTCCACCGCCATCTCCTCCCACGAGACATCGAGCGTTCGCGCGGCGCCCGCCGCCGCACGCGCCGCGAGCGGCGTCAGCGCGCGAAGTGGTGGCAGGCGCGACGCCCGGAAGCGCCGCTCCCCGCGCGGCACCCCCGCGTCGGCGGCGATGCGCTCGAAGAAGTGCGGCGCATACCGGAACGCGATGCACCGGTCCCCCGCGGCGTGCTCGTGCCCGCACTCGAAGCAGTCGCCCGGGTTGCCGAGGAGGAGCGAGCCGGGAGTCATCAGCTCCCCGCCGGCGGCCGTGCGGTACTGGAACGTCCCCGCCACCACGATGGCGATCGATGCGCCACTGTGCCGCTCCTCGAACGGACGGTCCGCCGGGCCGGACGTGCACAGCACGTCCCCCACCGACCAGCTCTCGCTCGTGGCGAGGCGCGTCTCCGCCGCGCGCCCAGGCGCGCCGCTCCCGGCCCGGCGCGCCAACGCGCGGTGCAGGTCGCCCGCAATTTTTCCCAGGACGTCGCTCGGCGGTGTCGCTAGCATGCCTGAACGTACAGGGGCGACGGTGATCGCGCACCCGCCCCGCCGCGCGCCGGACGCGACCGCCGGGCGCGGCCGCCCTACGCCACGATGCACAGCGAGCGACTCACCATGACCACCACACTCACGCCAAAGACCACGATCCCCGCTCGGCTCGATCCGCGCGTACTATCGAGACTGCTCGAGGAAGGCTACGGCCCCGGCGCCTGGCACGGTGCCGACCTGCGTGCGGCGCTCGCTGACGTCTCTCCCGCCGCCGCGTTCTGGCGTCCCGGCGCCGGCCGGCACAACATCGCCGAGATCGCGCTGCACCACGCCTGGTGCGTGCGCGGCGTGATCGGCCAGCTCTCCGGGAGCGAGCCGCCGCCATTCCCGCTCGAGGGCGCGGACTGGTTCGAGCTGTCCGCAAACGGCCCGATGTCGTGGCCGGATGTCGTGCGCACGCTCGAGGAGCAGCAGCGCCGGCTCGTGGCGCTCGTGAGCGAGATCGGATCGGGGGCCGTCGCGTCGCCGCTCGGCGAGGGGGAGCGGTTCGACCTGGTGCTCGGCGTCACCTGCCACGCCATCTACCATGCCGGCCAGGTACAGCTCGTGAAGGCGCTCGGCGCGGCAGCGGTCGCGTGACACACACGGAGCGGACGATGGCCGTCTACTACATCGGCAGCTACGACATCGACGACCCCGACGAGTTCCGTCGCTACGGCCCCATGGTCATGGCACTGCTCCCGAAGTACGGCGGGGAGCTGCTCGCGTCGGACACCGCGGCGTTCGTGGTCGAGGGAAAGGCGCGCACCATGAATGCCATCATCCGCTTCCCATCGCGGGAGGCCGCGCTCGGGCTCTACCACGACCCCGAGTATCAGGAGGCCAAGCGGATCCGCCACCGCTCGACGAGCAACTGTACCATGGTGCTCGTGGAGGACGCCGCCGGGGCGCAGTTGTAACCGTCCCAGAACGTGTCGTGGGCGGGCGCGGGAGTGGTGTGAGGCAACGCTATCCGAGCTTCCGGCCGACCGCCATCAGGTGTGGGCTGAGCCCGAGCAACGAAGGCTCCGACTCGAGCGACTCGGCCATCCAGATCATGTCGGCGCGGCGCCGCGGATCGGCCCAGCGCTCCTCGAAGTCCGCCAGCATGCGAGCCGGCCCCTCGATGCCGAAGACTCCGAGCACGTCGAACCCCGCTCGCTCCACTTCCGTTCGGAGCTCGTCAGGCAGGTGGAAGTACGCCGTCGTGAAGTATCCTGGCCGCTTCTCCGGGTTGGAGTGCTCCCCGCTCCGCAGGTCCCGCTGGACGATCGCGCGGAACCCGGGATCCGCCAGCATGTCGTACGCGAGGCCGTCGAGCGCCGATGCCCAGCGCGAGATGGCGGCAGCAAAGAGCAATCCGCCCGGTTTCAGCACGCGCGCCGCCTCTCGGAGCGCCTGCATGCGATCTTCCGCCGCCAGCAGGTGGTAGAGAGGCCCGAGCAGCAGCACCATGTCTGCGCGCGCCGCCGCTGTCGGAAGATCGCGCGCATCACCCACTTCACAGGTGGCGATCGGCCGGCGCAACGAGGCGGAATGCATACGAGCCTCGATCACCAGCCGTGGGACCGGGTCGATGAGGTGCACGGTGTAGCCGAGCTCGGCCAGCCAGCCCGCGTACGCGCCGGCGGCGCCACCAACGTCGAGTACCGTGGCCGGAGCGGGCGGCGCGAAGCGCGTGATCAGCGCTCTGGTGCGGATCGCCTCCAGTTGGCCGATCCCGCGTTGGAGCCGGGTCTCCTCCGGCCGCCTGTCGTAGTAGTCCCGTATCGCCGAGTCCAGCGCCGGCCGGGTGTGCTCATCCATTGATGATTCGGGAGAAAGCGATGGCGTCGCGATGACGAGCCCTTGTGTTACGGCCGTATATGCAACATCGTGAACAATATATACGTCGGTACAGGAGCGTTGCATGGCGGTGACTGACAAGTCGCGCGGCCGGAGGCCGAGCGCCAAGGAGACGAAGCGGGCCGGTGGCGCACGCAAGGCGTCCGTGGCGCCTCGAAAGAAGAAAGCCGGCCCCCGCGCCTTCAGGCTCGACCCGGAACGACTGGCGCGGGCGAGAGAGATCCTCGGTACGCCCAATGACACCGCGACCATCGACGCGGCGCTCGACATGGTGGTCTTTGCCAGGGAGCTTCGCGCCGGCGTCGAAGCGCTGAAAGACTTCACCTTCCAGCGCGTGGACGACGCGCGGTAGCGCGCCACCGGTCGTCCGGAACGTTCGTGGCACGCCCCCTCCCGAAGTACACGATCGACACCAACATCTACATCGCTGCCAGCCGGGATGCGGCACTGCGCGGTGCGCTCGGCGCGTTCTCCGAGCGCCACGTGCCGCGCCTCCATCTGACGAGCGTCGTCGCCCAGGAGCTCCTGGCTGGCGTCCGCCCGACGGAGGCGCGGGCACTCGCGCGCACGCTGCTCGCTCCGTTCGTGACGCGCGGACGCGTCTGCACCCCTACCTACCACGATTGGTGTCGTGCGGGTGAACTGATGGCTGAATATTCAATGAGATACGGCCTTCCGCTGGCGCGGATGCCCCGATCGCTCGCGAACGACATCCACCTCGCCGTCACCTGTCGCGCCCAGGGGCTGCGGCTCATCACCGCGAACACGCGCGACTTCGCACACATTCGAGCGCTCCTCCCCGGACTCCACTTCGACGAACCGTTCCCCGCCTGACCCACGCCGCGCGGGCGACCGCCAGGCCAACGGAGCGCTCGCGCACGCGCCTCTCGCAATAGGGTTGACGCACCGCGGGGACGCGACGAAGCTTCGTGTGCCCACCGGCGGCGCCCCGAGCACGGGCGCCGGACCGGAACGGGAGCGCTCACCCACTCGTAGAGGTCCGCATGCGGAACGTCCTGATCGGTGTTCACCTCACTCGAACCGACAGGACTGGAGTACATCCGCATGTCATCCACGAGCAACACCGGCGACGCGCGCCTCGTCGCCGAGCGACTCTCCCACGCGCTGCCTGACGGCCGCGCCCTCTTTCGCGACCTCGCACTCTCCGTCGGCCGGGAACGCACCGGCCTGGTCGGGCCCAACGGCTCCGGCAAGAGCACGCTCCTCCGCCTGCTCTCGGGCGAGCTGACGGCGTCGTCGGGCACCGTGCACCGCGTGGGAACGGTCGCGCTGCTGCCGCAGGACTTCCGGCCGTCGGCGGAAGCACCGCTCGCCGTCGTCCTCGGCATCGACGAGCGGCTCGCGGCGCTCCGACGGCTTTCCGCTGGAGAGGGCACGGTCCCCGATCTCGATCTGGTCGCCGACGACTGGGACCTGCCGGAACGTGCCCGCGCCGTGCTGGCGCGCTTCGGGCTGGAACACCTTCCGCTGGATCGCCCCGCGGGTACGGTGAGCGGCGGCGAGGCGACCCGCGTGGCCCTCGCCGGGCTCGCGCTGAAGCAGCCCGACATTCTCCTCCTCGACGAGCCCACGAACCACCTCGACGCCGCGAGCCGCGCGGCGCTGTACGCGTTCGTGGAAGGGTGGACGGGAGGCCTCCTCTGCGTGAGCCACGATCGCGCGCTGCTCCGGCGCATGGACCGCATCGTGGAGCTGTCGTCGCTCGGCGTGCGCGTGTACGGCGGCAACTACGATGCCTACCGCGCCCGGCGCGACGCGGACGACGCGGCCGCCACGCGCGAGCGGGAGAGCGCGAGCGCCGCGCTTCGCCTGGCCGAGCGCAAGGCGCGCGAGGTGCGCGAGCGGCAGGCGCGCCGCGAAGCGCAGGGCCGGCGCGATCGCGCCACGGCGAACATGCCAAAGGTCCTGCTCAACGGCCGCAAGGCGCAGGCGCAGGCGACCAGCGCCCGCGTGCGCGCCGTGACCGAGCGCGAGGTCGAGGAGCAGCGCGCGCGCGCCGAGGCCGCCCGCCTGCGCGTGGAGGAGCGCGAGCGGCCGCGCTTCGAGCTCCCCTCCACCTTCCTCCCCGCGGGGCGCACGGTGCTGGAGATGACGGAGGTGACCGTGCGCTTCCCCGGCGCCGAGCGGCCCGTGCTCGACCACGTGTCGCTGCGCATCGTCGGCCCGGAGCGCGTGGCCGTGGTCGGCCCGAACGGGAGCGGGAAGACGACGCTGCTGCGGGTGGCGCTGGGCAGCCTCGCGCCGGATGCCGGCGTGGTGCGTCGTCTGGCGGACGCGGAGCTCGCGAGTCTCGATCAGCACGGCGTGCCCCTCGACCCGGCGCGCTCCGTCCTCGAGACCTTCCGCGCGGCGCATCCGCGCATGGAGGCGACGGCCGCACGGTACGCGCTGGCTCGCTTCCTCTTCTCGCACGAGGCGGCGCTGCAGCCCGTGGGGACGCTCAGCGGCGGCCAGCGGCTGCGCGTGTCGCTCGCGTGCGTACTCGGCGGGGAACGGCCGCCGTCGCTGCTGGTGCTGGACGAGCCCACGAACCACCTGGACCTCGACGCGCTCGAGGCGCTGGAGCAGGCGCTGCGTGCGTACGACGGCGCCTTGCTGGTGGTCAGCCACGACGCGGCGTTCCTCCAGGCGATCGGCGTGGAGCGGTGGCTGACGTTGGGGTGATGCGCCACGTATCTTCGAACGATGCCCGACAGGATTCCGGGGACGCCGCCCGCGGAGATCGCCATCGATGCCCGGCTCGTGCGATCGCTGCTGCGCGAGCAACATCCCGATCTGGCGGAATCGACGCTGAGGGCGATCGACGCCGGGTGGGACAACGCGATCTTCCGGCTGGGAGACGATCTCGCGGTCCGCCTCCCCCGGCGCGAGGTCGCCGCTCCCCTGCTGCTGAACGAGCAGCGGTGGCTCCCGGCGCTGGCGGACCGTCTCCCGATCCCGGTCCCCACGCCGGTGCGGATCGGGGTGCCGGGGAGCGGATATCCCTGGCACTGGAGCATCGTACCGTGGCTGCGCGGGCGATCGGCGGAGCAGGATGCTCCGGGCGCGGCCGAGGCGCGACGCCTCGCGGAATTCCTGCGAGCGCTGCACGCGCCCGCACCGCGCGTGGCGCCGAGGAGCACCGTCCGCGGCGTGCCGCTGGAGCGGCGTGCCCACGCGGTGGAGCAGCGCCTCTCCCGGCTGCGCGAGCACGTGTCACCGGTCGGTGACCAGGTGGTGTCGGCGTGGAGGTCGGCGCTCGAGGCTCCGGCATCCGACCACGATGTGTGGCTGCACGGCGACCTCCACGCGCGGAACGTCCTCGTGCACCACGGCGCGATCGCCGGCATCATCGACTGGGGGGACATGACGGCGGGCGACCCCGCGACGGACCTCGCCAGCATCTGGATGCTGCTGGGCGACGGCGCCGCCCGGCGCGAGGCGCTCGCGTGCTACGGCGCCTCGGAGCAACTCGTCAGGCGCGCGAAGGGGTGGGCCGTGCTCTTCGGCGTCCTGCTGCTGGACACCGGACTGGTGGACGACCCGCGCCACGCTCGGATCGGTGCGGCAACGCTCGCGCGCATCGCCGAGGATCACGACAGCTACCGTTAGAAGACACTGATGCCCGAACACGATGGAGTCGCCATGCCGACCGACAGACCGCTCCCCCCGCTCGTGTCCACCGAGTGGCTCGCCCGCCGCCTCGGCGCGCCGCAGCTGCGGGTAGTCGACGCCTCGACGTATCTCCCGAACCAGGGGCGCGACGCCGCGCGCGAGTACGCCGAGGGGCACATCCCCGGCGCGGTGTTCTTCGACCTCGATGCCTCGAGCGACCGATCGACGCCGCTCCCGCACATGCTCCCCTCGGCCGAGGACTTCGCGGCGCGCATGAGCGCGCTCGGCATCGACGATGCGAGCGACGTCGTGGTCTACGATGGCTCGGGGACGAACATGAGCGCACCGAGAGCATGGTGGATGTTCCGCGCGTTCGGACACGAGCGCGTGGCCGTGCTGGATGGCGGGCTCGGCGCGTGGCGCGCCGAGGGGCGCCCGCTGGAGCGCGGT
>CAMLEQ010000192.1 GCA_946479015.1 uncultured Gemmatimonadota bacterium
CGCCGCGCGAGTGCAGGTAGCCGGTGCGGAGCGCGTCGGCGATGCCGCGGCGGCGGCGGTGGCGCGCGACGCGGAGGAACGGGTAGCGGCGCTGCAACTCGTCGAGGACGCGGGCGCTGTCATCCTCGGAGCCGTCGTCCACCACCACCACCTCGAAGGAGAACGGGGCGCCACCCAGGGCGGCCTCCGCCTGCTCCATGAACAGCGGCAGGTTCTCCGCCTCGTCCTTCGCCGGCACGAGCACGGACACGTCCACCGCGCCGCGCGCGGCCGCGCGCGGCGCGGTGGACTCGGGGGCGAAGCGCGCGATGGGATCGGATGCGGCCATGCTCATACGCGCTTGCGCATGCGCGCCGAGAGCACGCCGAGCTGGTCGCGGTACTTGGCCACCGTGCGCCGCGCGATCTGCACGCCGCTCTCCTTCAGGATGTTCACGATCGCCTGGTCGGTGAGCGGATGGCGCGCGTCCTCCTCGGACACGAGCTTCTGGATCTGCGCCTTGATCCCGCGCGCGGACACGTCCTCGCCGCCGGTGGTCGAGAGCCCCGACGAGAAGAAGAACTTGAGCGGGAGCACGCCGCGGGGCGTCTGGACGAACTTCTCGTTCGTCACGCGGCTCACCGTGGACTCGTGCATGTTGATCACCTCGGCCACCTCGCGCAGCGTGAGCGGCTTGAGGAACTGCACGCCCTTCTCGAAGAAGTCGCGCTGCCGGTCCACGATGAAGTTCATCACCTTGAGCATCGTCTGCCGCCGCTGCTCGATCGCCTGGATCATCCAGTTGGCGGAGTTGAGCTTGTTGGAGATGAACTCCTTGTTCTCGCCGTCGAACTTCTTCTTGTCGCGCGCGATCTCCTGGTACGCCCGCGAGAGCTTGAGGCGCGGCAGGTTCGCGTCGTTCAGGAAGATGTGGTACTTGCCATCGATCTTCTCGACGATGAGGTCGGGGATGATGTAGTTGTCCCCGGCGTCGCTGTAGATGAGGCCGGGCTTGGGATCGAGCTTGGCGATCTCGTCGGCCGCCTTCTGCACGTCGCCCGGGCTGATGCCGAAGCGCTTCGAGATCTCGCTCCACCGATGATTGATCAGCTCGTCGAAGCAGTCGCGGACGAGGCGGAACGGCACCGATTGCTCGAGCCCCGCCTCGCGGAGCTGCAGCAGGAGGCACTCGCGCAGGTCGCGCGCGCCGACCCCCGGGGGATCGAGGCTCTGGACGATGCGCAGCATCTCGTCGATCTCGCGCTCGGTGTAGAGCGGCACCTCCTCCTCATCGCGGCCCGCGGCTTCGGCGTGGCCGAGGAGCAGGTCGTTCACCCCCGTCCGGATCTCCTCGAGCGAGCAGGAGAGATAGCCGTCCTCGTTGATGTTGCCGATGAACTCGTCGGCGAGGAGCATCTGGCGGGGGTCGAGGTCGAGCAGCGTGACCTGGTCGCGCAGGTGGTCCCCGAGGTCGCGGGTGTCCACCGTGACGGGCTCGAAGTACTCCTTCTCCTCGTGCTCCTCCGGGCGCCCGCCCGCGTCGAAGCCGTTGAGGAGGATCTCCTCCCAGTCGATCTCATCCGCGTTCTGCTTCTCCTGCTCCTCGGCCGCGGTCTCCCCCTCCGCGGCCGCCTCCTCGTCTTCCTCCTCCTCCGGCTCGACCATCTCGAGGAAGGGGTTGTTGAGCAGCTCCTGCTTCAGGTGCTGCTGGAGGTCGAGCAGGGGCATGTACAGGAGATCCATCGCCTGGTACAGGCGTGGATTGATCTTGATCTCCTGCTTGAGCTGCGTGCTCTGGCTGATCCCGGCTTTCATGACACGTCACCCGGCGTCGAATCGGACTCGCCCTGGTCCACGCGGGCGAAGCGGGCGCGCAGTCGTGCCGCGAGCGTCGGGCCGAGGTAGATCCTCGCCACCGTGTCGTCGAACACGAGCTCGCGCACGGTGCCCGAGACCTTCACCTGCCCATCGAACATGATGTAGGCGCGGTCCACGATGTCCAGAGTCTGCTCCACGTTATGGTCGCTGATGAGCACCCCGATGCCCCGATGCCGGAGCCCCGCCACGATGGTCTGGATGTCGTGCACCGCGATCGGATCCACGCCGGCGAACGGCTCGTCGAGCATCATGAACTTCGGCTCCGTCACGAGCGCGCGCGTGATCTCGAGCCGACGCCGCTCCCCGCCGGAAAGCGAGTAGGCCTTGCTGTCCCTGAGGTGCTTGATGCTCAGCTCATCCAGCAGGCGGTCGAGCCGCTGCTGCCGCTCCTCCGCCGAGAGCTTCATGGTCTCCAGGATCGCGAGGATGTTCTCCGCGACCGTGAGCTTCCGGAAGATCGACGGCTCCTGCGAGAGGTACCCGATCCCGAGCCTGGCCCGCCGGTACATGGGCATCTCGGTGATGTCCTGGTTGTCGAGCAGGATCCGCCCCTCCTGCGGCTGGATGAGACCGACGATCATGTAGAAGGTGGTCGTCTTGCCGGCGCCGTTGGGGCCCAGAAGGCCGACGATCTCCCCCTGTTGCAAGCGAAGGGCCACGTCGTTGACCACGCTGCGCCGCCGGTAGGTCTTGAGCAGTCCGACGGCTTCCAGCACGCTCCCGGCCGCCGCTGGCTTCGGCGCGCCGCCGTCTCCTCCCTTCCGGACCGCGGCGTGCTCACCGGTGTAGCGGAGCACGTCGGACATCTCCGTGCGCCGCATGGCGGCGCGGAACGGCTCGAGCGCCTTCCAGTACCGGTCCGCGATGCGGATGACGCCATCCGGCGAATCGAGGCCGCCTGGAGGGAGGATGATCATCCCCTCGTCGACGAAGCGGGGGAACACGGCCTTGGCCAGGTGCGCGCGCACCTCGTCGAGACTCAGCCGGCCGGACTCCCGCTCGGAGTCGCCCCCCTCCTGGCGCACCATCTCGAGGTGGTCGTTGCGGTAGTGAATGGCGGCGTCGTTGAACACGACCTCGCCGCCATCGCGCGCGACGCACACGAGCGAGTGGAGGGCGAGCGCGGTGGAGCGATCGCCCCGCGCCTTCTGGTCGATGAACCGCTCGACTTCGGGGGGCAGCTGGAAATCGCTCACGTCGTCCTCTCCGGCGGCGCGGTGGTGTCGGTGGGCGCCTTCGCGGGAGGCGCGGCGGGTTGGGCGCCGCGCGTGGTCGCCGGGGAAGCGCCCCGCCGCGGGCGGCGCGGGCGCGCCGGCGCGGCATTCGCCGGCGTGGCGGGGGCGCCGGTGGTGTCCGTCGCGCCGGGCACCGACGGATCGAGGTACACGCCCGCGGACTGCCCCGCGATCGCCACCTGCTGCACCTGGCGGTTCTCGAAGGTGACGGTGATCCGCTCCCCGCGCACGTAGTTCACCGCGGGCCCGATGGCGGCGGTGTCCTTGGCGGCGAGCTGGTAGAACGAGCGCGCGTGCCCCAGCGACCGAAGCTCGGTGATGCGCGGCTGGCGGCTCGAGTCGGCGGGCGCGCCCGTCCCGCGGCCCGCGGCGGCGCGGACGCTGTCGGCGCGCGCCGCGCTGTCCGCGCGCGTGCTGTCGAAGTACGCGTACACCGTGTCGCCGCGCAGCCAGTCGTGCTCGGTGGTGTGGATCTTGGTGGTGTCCGGAACGCTCTGGGCGAAGGCATCGCGCAGCGCGCGGATCTCGCGCAGCCGCTGCTCCGGCATGCGGACGTCGAGCGAGTCGGCGACGATGTCGTACGTGGGATTGGTGGCCCGGGCGCGCGACTTCCCCCACGCGTGCACGCGCTGCAGCCGCCCGCCCGCCATGGCGAAATCGAGGGTGTCGGCGGTGAGGGTGGCGTCCTGGCTCACCCCTTTCGCCTTCCCCTGCGAGAGCACACGCTCGAGCGCGCGGCTCCGGCCGTACAGATCGATGACCTGGCCGGTGAGCGTGAACGGCCGGTCGCCGCGCGCGGTGATGCTCGGCGACCGCACGAGCCGCGCGAACTCGCGCCCGCTGTCCAGCCACGCCGAGTCGCTGTGGGCGAGCACGTCGGTCCGCGTGATGTCCACCTTGCCGGAGGCGAACACCAGGCTGTCGCCGTGCATGGTCACGACGTTGGCGACCACGGTCATCGGCTCCGCCGGCTTGCCGGAGGAATCGGCTTCCACCACCCGGATCGTGGGCCGTCCGGGCGCGGTCATGCTCTGCTCCGGGCGGATCCCGGGGGCGGCGCGCAGGTACTGGATGTGCGGCCCGTCGAGCGTGGTGCCGCTCGGGAGCCGGGCGTGCACGCGCCCGTCGGCCTCGAGCCGCTCCTCGGCCATGAAGTAGTCGGCGAGGTCCGAGTCGAGGGTGAGCCGCGGCTCGGTGTAATGCACGTTCCCGATGAGGTGCAGCAATCGCCGGTCGCCGTAGTACTCCGCGCTGTCGGCGATGAGCGTCATGCTCTGCGCGGGGCAGCGCGCGATCACCCCGCCCCCGACGAAGCTGTTGTACTGCCCGCTCGGCTGGCGCACCGAGTTGACCCGCGGCGGGCTGGTGGTGTTGCGGGCGGAGAACTGCAGCTGGCACTGCCCGCCCGGCGCCGCCGGGCGCTGCTGGGCGCGCGCGTTCCGCGCCGCGAGCGGCACGAGCGCGAGCACCACGCCGGCGACGAGCGCGATCGGGCGCCGCATCACGGCTTCTGCCCCGGCAGGGTGAACGTCCCGCCGCCCGTGATCACCTGCTTCACCTGCAGGTTGTGCAGGTCGGGATCGGAGATGAACCCGATCCCGTGGAGCACGCCCGTGGGCTGGGTGAGCACGAACGCGCTGTCGCTGCTGATCTGATTCACCCCCTGCAGGTAGCGCAGCTGCTCCGTCTCGAGGCGCCGCCCGTCGGTGGTCACCACCACCACGTTCTTGCGCGCGATCATCTCCCCGCGCGGCATGGCGTACGTGCCCTCGCGCGACGTCAGCACGGCGTTCTGCTGGCCCGTGCTCGTGTAGAAGTTCGTCCGCTCGTTGCGCACCTCGATGCGCGTGCTTCCGTCGAAGAAGTACGCGGTGTCGGCGTGCAGCTGCGCGCGGAGCACCCCCTGGTTCGTGATGAGCGTGGTGATGCCGAACATCACCTGGTCCGCGGTGTCGGCGAGCGGGTTGGCGGGCGCGGGCTTGGGCTCGGTGCCGCTGCCGCAGGCGCCGAGGGCCGCCGCGGCGGCGAGCGCGAGCACGGCGATCGCGCGCCGCCTCACGACACCCCGGCCCGCATGAGGTCGTGCAGGTGCACCATCCCCACCAGAATCTCTCTCTCGTCGAGTACGGGCATGGCCATCACTCCGAACTTCTCCATGCGAAAGACGATCGCGCTCCCGAGCTCATCCGCGCGCGCCACCTTGGGCTCGCGGTTCATCACGCGCGACACCGGCACCCGCAGGAAATCGTCTTCGCGCTCCATCAGCCGCGTCAGATCCCCCGCGGTCACCACGCCGAGCACGTGCCGCTCCGCGTCGATGATCGCCACCGTGCCGCGCCGCTTCGCGAGGAGCACCACGGCCTCGCGCATCGTCCCGTCGGGGGGGAGCGTGGGCACGTCGGCCGTGACCATCACGTCGCGCGCCCGCGTGAGCAGCTTCTTGCCGAGCGAGCCGCCGGGGTGCAGCCGGGCGAAGTCCTCGCGCCGGAACCCCTTGCGCTCGAGCAGCGCCACCGCCAGCGCATCTCCCATGGCGAGCGCCGCCGTGGTGCTGGTGGTGGGGGCCAGGTCGTGCGGACAGGCCTCCTCGCGCACCCAGGTGTCGAGCACCACATCGGCCTGGCGCCCGAGGGTGGACTCCCGCCCTCCCGTGAGCGCCACGATCTGTACCCCCAAGCGCTTCAACTGCTCCAATAGGGGAAACAGCTCCTCCGTCTCCCCGCTCTTGGAGATCAGGATGGCCACGTCGGACGGGCCCACGATTCCGAGGTCGCCGTGGATGCTCTCGACGGGGTGGAGGAACGTCGCGGGGGTGCCGGTGGACGTGAGCGTCGCCGCGATCTTGCGCCCCACGAGCCCCGACTTCCCCACGCCGGCCACGATGGCGCGCCCGCGCGAGCACGCGAGCATCTCCACGGCGCGCGCGAACGCGCCGTCGAGGCGGCGCTCCACCTCCTCCAGCGCCTCGCGCTCCATGCGGAGCACGCGCCGGCCGCGCTCCACGAGCGCATCGCTCATCGCAGCACCTCCAGCGAGGCTCCGGTCCGTTCGGCCACGTATCCCTCGGTCACCGCGCTCCACTCGCCGCGCGCCTTCAGCAGCAGCTCGGTGAACTCCCGCACCGCGCCGCGCCCCCCGTGGCGCTCGAGCTGGAGCCGGCACGCGTCGCGAATCTCGGGGACGGCGTTTCCCACCGCCACCGGGAGACCGACGACGCGGAGCACGGCGAGATCGGGGAAGTCGTCGCCGATGAACGCCGCCTCTCCCGGCGCCACGCCGTGCCGCTCGAGGATGCGGCGGAACGCGGGCAGCTTGCGCGCGTGCGCGTCCTGCACCAGGTCATCCACCTCGAGCTCCGCGGCGCGGATGCGCACGCTCTCGGACACGCGCCCGGTGACGATCACCACCTTGATCGCGGCGGCGCGCAGGAATCGCACGGCGAGCCCGTCCTGGATGTCGTAGCGCTTGAGCTCCATCGGCGCGCCCGCGACGTCGCCGAGGTAGATGCCGCCGTCGGTGAGCACGCCGTCCACGTCGAGCCCGACGAGCCGGATGCCGCGGGCGAGCGCCGGCTCGATCACCGGCGGCACGTGCGCCACACCTCCACCAGCCGCTCCACCAGCGCGTCGAGCTGGTGCAGCGGGATCATGTTGGGCCCATCGCTCGGGGCGTGGTCGGGGTCGGGGTGCGTCTCCATGAACAGCCCGTCCGCCCCCGCGGCCACGGCGGCGAGCGCAAGCGGCGGGATGAACTCCCGCGCCCCCCCGCTCGCGCCTCCCGCACCGAGTCCCGGGCGCTGCACGCTGTGGGTGGCGTCGAACACCACCGGCACGCCGCAGGCCTCGCGCATGCGCGCGAACGACCGCATGTCCACCACGAGGTCGCCGTAGCCGAAGAAGGTGCCGCGTTCGGTGACGGCGATCTCGCGGGAAGCGGGAAGCGGGAAGCGGGAAGCGATGTCGGGAGCAGGTACGCCTCCCGCTTCCCGCTTCCCCCTTCCCGCTTCCCGGACTTTCTCCACCGCCCCGCGCATCCCCTCCGGATGCATCCACTGCCCCTTCTTGATGTTCACCGGCTTCCCCGTCGCGCCGGCGGCGACGAGCAGGTCGGTCTGGCGGCAGAGGAACGCCGGGATCTGGAGCACGTCCACCA
>CAMLEQ010000193.1 GCA_946479015.1 uncultured Gemmatimonadota bacterium
TGGGCGGCTACGGCGATGCCGCGCGCGATGCCGTGGTGTCCGCGCTGCGCGATGCCGACGCCACCGTGCGCATCGCCGCAGCGCAGACGCTCGCGCCGGTGCTCGACGGCGAGCGCGCCCCGTGGATGCAGGCGTGGCGTGCGGACACCGGCTTCATGTTCCGCCGCAGTGTGCTCGTCTCCGCGCTGCACGACGATGTCGTGCTCCCCGCAGCCGACCTCGATGACGCGGACAGTTGGGTGCACCAGGGCGACTGGCGCTATCGCGCCGCGGTCGCCGATGCCGGTGCCGGCGCGCCGTCCATCGAGCGCATGCGCGAGGTGTCGCTTCCGCTCGCGCGCGATCCCGACCCGCGCGTACGCGCCGCCGGGTACGCCGCCATGGCCCCCTGGGCCGACAGCGCCGGCGAGCACGTGTGGCGCCGCCAGTTCATGTACATCGGGCTGAAGGACTTCGACCCCTACGTCCGCACCATCTGCATCCAGGCGCTCACGAGCCGGGCCACCGCCTCCGAGGTGCCGCTCGTCCTCGCGAGCTGGCAGATCGCGGAGCGCGACACGGTGAGCGACGCCCGCGTCGCCGCCGTGCGCTTCTTCGAGAGTGCCTGGCGACGCGACAGCGCCGCCATCGGCGACTCAATCGCCGCGGTGCTGCGCTCCCTCCCGGCCCCCCGCGACCCGCTCGCGCGCGCCGCCGCCGAGGACGTTCCGCTCTTCGCCGCGTGGCGCGACGCGCCGGCCCCGGCGCCGCGGCCGCTGTCGTGGTACCGCGAGCGCGTCACCGCGCTGGTGCTCCCGGCCATCGCCGGACACCTGCCGCACGCCGTGATCGAGAGCGTGCGCGGCCCGATCGAGATCGAGCTGTTCGCGCTCGATGCGCCGCTCACCGTGGACAACTTCCTCTCCCTCGCGCGCTCGGGCTACTACACCGACATCGCCTTCCACCGCGTCGTCCCCGACTTCGTCGCCCAGGACGGCGACCGGCGAGGGGACGGCAACGGCGGGCCCGCGTACACCATCCGCGATGAGCTCAACCGCCACCGCTACGAGCGCGGGGCGGTGGGGATGGCGCTCTCCGGTCCCGACACCGGCGGGAGCCAGTACTTCCTCACGCTCTCGCCGCAGCCGCACCTCGACGGCGGGTACACCGTGTTCGGGCGCGTCGTGGCGGGCTTCGATGCCATGGATGCCCTCGTGCAGGGGGACAGCATCTCCGCCATCCGGATGCGTTGACGCGGCGCGCGACCGCGGCGATGCTCCGGGATATGAACGTCGTGCATCGATCGATCTTCGCCGCCGCCCTGGCGCTCGCCGCGGCAGCCTGCGCGCCAAGGGCGGCGCCGCTCCGCGGCACCCCGGCGCCCGCGCGCATCCCGGCCACCGAGCTTCCTCCCATTCACCGGCAGCTCGGCTTCCTGTGGACCTTTGCCGACCAGGACTTCCAGGCGAAGGGAGACGGCGCCGCGCGCGTCGCGCCGCCTGACAGCGTGCGCCTGGATTTCTTCGTGGGTGGCGGCCTCGGCGGCGGGCGCGCGCTCCTGATCGATGACCGGTTGTCCACGCCGGGGCCCACCGATCGCGTGCGCGACTATCTCCCCCCCGTGCCGTTGCTCTGGGCGGCGCTGGGACGTCTACGAGTACCGGCCGCTCCCGATACCACGGCCCGCGTTGACGGCGATACGCTGCGGGTCGAGATTGGAAGGGACCCGGCCTGGCGCGCCACGTTCGTGGCGGGTGACCTGCGGCGCCTCGAGCTGATCGACGGCGGCCGCGTGCCACAGTGGCTGACGCGCGAGCCGGGGGGGCGGGTACACTACGAGAACGCACGGGCACGCCGGCGGCTCGACCTCACCATCACGCGCGTGGACACTCTCTCGGGCTTCGATGCGGCGATCTGGCGCTAGCGCGCTCCTCATGGTGGTCACGCTGCTGCTCGCGGGGTGCATCTACGGCTTCGCCGGCGGCGGCCTCCCGCCGCACGTCAAGAGCGTGGCCGTGCTCCCGTTCGACAACCAGACCCCCGACCCGCAGCTCCAGCGGCAGATCCACGACCAGCTCCGGCGCGAGGTCGAGGGGCGCCTCGGCCTGCGCGAGGCGACGGAGGCCAAGGCGAACGCCATCGTGCGCGGCAAGATCGTGCGCTACGACGCCGACATCCCGGTCGCGTACAGCTCCAACCCATCGCAGGCGAGCAGCGCCGACCGCAAGCTGCAGATCACCGTGGACGTGGAGATCGTGGACCAGACCACCGGCCGCACTCTCTGGTCGCGGAAAGGACTCATGGAGGAGGGGACCTACAGCGAGCGGTCGGAGGCCGACGGACGCCGTCAGGCGATCGACAAGCTCGTGAGCGATGTCATCGCCGGAGCCCAATCGCAATGGTGACGAGACCTCGACGCGGGACCACGACGCTCGGCTGTCTGTTCACGCTGCTCATCATCAGCGCCATCGGCTACTTCGGCTACAACATCGGACGCGTCTACTGGCGCTGGTACCAGTACCAGGACGCGATGGCGCAGGAAGCCCGCTTCGCCGCGAACACCACCGACGATGCCATCCGCCGGAACCTCGTCGCGAAGGCGGACTCGCTCGAGCTGCCGGAGTCGGCGCAGCGCGTGCGCATCCACCGCGCGCAGCACACGATCTTCATCTGGGCCGACTACGTGGAGCCGGTGGAGTTCCCCGGCTACGTGAAGAACATCGCGTTCAGCGCCCACGTGGAGAGGGCGTTCTGAGCGTCGCCGCCTCCCCCGCGCGGAAGGTCATGACCTGGGACGAGGCGCGCGAGTGGCGCCGACGTGTCCCGGGGCGCGTCGTGTTCACCAACGGCGTGTTCGATCTCATCCATCCCGGGCACGTGGACCTGCTCGGCGCGGCACGCGCCGAGGGGGATGCGCTCGTCGTCGGCGTGAACGCCGACCACTCCGTGCGCCGGCTCAAGGGGCCGGGGCGCCCCATCCGGACCGAGGCCGACCGCGTCTACGTGCTCTCCGCCCTCGAGGCCACGGACGCCGTCGTCCTCTTCGACCAGGACACCCCGCTCGAGCTCGTGCTCGCGCTGCGCCCCGACGTGCTGGTGAAGGGGGGCGACTACACCCCGGACACCGTCGTCGGCCGGCGCGAGGTGGAGAGCTGGGGCGGGCGCGTCGTCATCGTCCCGCTCACGCCGGGACAGTCCACCACTTCGATCGTCGAGCATCTTCGTGGAACACGCTGAGAACGCTCCGCGCGCCGGCCGCGACGCCGCCGCGCTGCGCCCCGTCACCCTCGAGCGGGGCGCCGTGCCCTACGCCGAGGGCTCCTGCCTCATCACGTGCGGCTCCACGCGCGTGCTCTGCGCCGCGTCCGTGGAGGAAGGCGTTCCCTCCTGGCGAAAGGGGCGTGGCGAGGGGTGGATGACCGCCGAGTACGCGATGCTCCCCCGCGCCACGCACACGCGCACGCCGCGCGAGCGCTCGCAGCTCGGCGGGCGGACGCAGGAGATCCAGCGCCTGATCGGGCGCAGCCTTCGCGCCATGCTCGACGACTTCCGCTTCGGCGAGCTCACGGTGAAGGTGGACTGCGACGTCCTGCAGGCCGACGGCGGCACGCGCACCGCATCGATCACCGGCGCCTGCGTGGCGGTGGTGGATGCGTTCGATCTGCTCGTGCGTCGCGGTCGGATCCCCGAGAGCCCGGTGCGCCGGCGCGTCGCGGCGGTGAGCGTCGGCGTCATTGGCGGCGAGCCGCGGCTCGACCTCGACTACGCGGAGGACGTGCGCGCCGAGGTGGACATGAACGTGGTCGTGACGAGCGAAGGACGGTTCGTGGAGGTGCAGGGGACAGGGGAGCACGGCACCTTCGACCGCCCGGTGCTCGATCGGCTGCTCGATCTCGCGACGGGCGGCACGCGCGAGCTGCTCGCTCGTCAGGCGGAGGCGCTCGGCAGGTGAGCGGCGCTGCGGAGCCGATCGTCCTCGCCACGCGCAGTCTGGGAAAGCTGTACGAGCTGCGCCCGCTCTTCGCCGCGGCGGGGCTGCGCGTGATCGATCTGGATGAGGCGGGGATCCCCGAGCAGCCGGACGAGGAGGAGCTGGAGCGGTGGGAGACGTTCGAGGAGAACGCGCTCGCGAAGGCGCGCTACTTCTTCGAGCGCAGCGGCGGCCGCGCCACCGTCGCCGACGACTCGGGCCTCGAGGTGGCCGCGCTCGACGGACGCCCCGGTGTGCGCACGAAGCGGTGGAGCGGACGCACCGACCTGTCTGGGCGCGCGCTCGATCGCGCGAACAACGAGAAGCTCCTCGCCACGCTCGCCGGCGTGAGCGATCGGCGAGCGCGCTACGTGTGCGTCGCCGCGTACGTGGACGCACACTCCGAGCGCACCTTCCGTGGTGAGAGCTCCGGCCGCATCCTCGATGCGCCGCGCGGCACCGGCGGCTTCGGCTACGATCCGCTCTTCCTCTCGGATGATCTGGGCGTCACCTTCGCCGAGGTGGAGCGGGAGGTGAAGGAGCCAGTGAGTCATCGCGGTCGCGCGTTCGCCTCGCTCGTTCGGTGGCTCGGCTCCCCCCGTTGACCACGACACCAGAAGCCGCTACATTTGTGAGTCTTGCGGGGCGTAGCGTAGCCTGGTATCGCGCCTGCTTTGGGAGCAGGAGGTCACCGGTTCAAATCCGGTCGCCCCGACCTGGCAGGTCGCCCCGCAGCCGGAGGACGGGGTTCGCTACTGCCGGCCGTTGGTGAGGAAGCGCCAGTAGCTCAGGTGGATAGAGCAACAGCCTTCTAAGCTGTGGGTCGGAGGTTCGAGTCCTCCCTGGCGCGTGGCACGACAATCTGCGCCCTTAGCTCAATTGGCAGAGCAAATGACTCTTAATCATTAGGTTGTAGGTTCGATTCCTACAGGGCGCACTTCAGTATCACAACGACCAAGCCCGCCGAGCCCATGTGCTTCGGCGGGCTTTTTCGTGCCCTCACACAGTGAGTTCCCACAGTGCCGGTAGGCAGGCTTCGCCACACGGCGTCGGGGCATTCGAACGCGTGTCGATGGCTAGGCCGACCTGTGCCGCGAGATGCCCCGCGGGCACGGCCGACACGCGGCCCGGGTCCACGCCCGGAAGACGGCCCGGAGTACGCGACGGCCGTCGCCACCCCGGCGAGCGTGGTGGCGGGCACGCCGCAGGGCGTGGGCCGCCCGCCGTCGGTTCGTGCGCCCCGGCGTCCGACACGCCGCACGTGGGGCGGTATTGGAAGAAGGAATCCGTGCGGGTCTGGCAGGCGGCGCAGTTGTAGAAGAGCGTCATCCCACAATGGACGCAGATCCCGGCAGGTCGGCGACGACCTTGCCGCCCATCCAATGAGGAAGCTGGCGAACACGACGGTCACCGCCCGGGTGGCGAGTTGGAACAGCTTCTCGGGGACGCCGAGGCTCTCGAGCGTGGCGGGATCGCGGACGTGGAGGGGGGAGCGGGTGCTGCGCTGGGCCAAGGATTGCCGCCGGTTGCGCGCGGTCACGCGCAACTTGGCGTGCCGGCTCGACCTCTCCTTCGGAGGCCCGGTTCGCGTTTCCGGGCGATGCCGTCGCGGGGCTGGGATGGAGGCGATGGCGGCGGCGCGCATCGCCCGCGCGGGCTACCTCACTCGCTTCGCGATCTGTACCTTGCTGGTGTCGCACCACGTCGCCCCGTCGCGACCGCGATGCCGCGCCCGCGCGCCAGCACGCGATGCGCGCTCGAGCGGCGACGCGGGACCCTGGATCGTGGAGAGCTCGGCGTGCTCCCATCGCTCACCCTTCCCGTGTCCGACACGGCGTCCCCGCGCGGCGCGTGCACTCCTCCGACGCTCCGCCTACGGCTCCTGCTCTCACTCGCCGCCGCGGTGTGGGGGGGCGCGATCGCGTACGTGATGCTCTCCCAGCCGCACTTCTACGGTGACTTCCTGTACCCGTGGACCGCGGCTCGCGCTTTCCTCGCGGGGAGGAGCCCATACCTGGCAATTCCCGGCGGCCCTTACCCGTACACCACGCCCTTCGCCTACCCGCTTCCGGCGGTGCTCCTCGTGCTCCCGCTCGCGTCGCTCGGCTACGCCGCAGCGGGTGCGCTGTTCTTCGCGCTGTCGTCCGCGCTGCTCGCGTTCGCGCTCACGAGGGAGGGGTATCACTACCTCCCGATCTTCGCGAGCGCACCGTTTCTCGGAGCGGCGGCACACGCACAGTGGTCGCCGCTCGTGGTCGGCGCGTCGCTCCTCCCGGGGCTCGGGTTCCTCGCCGTGTGCAAGCCGAATCTCGCCCTGGCCATGGCGTTCCGCAGGCCGACGCTGAGCATCGTGCTCGGGGGGGCGGTCTTGCTCGCGGCCAGTGTGCTCCTCCGTCCCGGGTGGCCCGGAGAGTGGCTCGCGAACGTCAGCCGAACGAGTATCCACCGGCCGCCGGTCGCAACCCCTCTCGGCGCATTGATGCTGCTCTCCCTCCTGCGCTGGCGCCGCCCGGAGGCGCGGCTCCTCGCCGCCATGGCGTGTGTTCCCCAGCTTCTGTTCTGGAGCGATCAGCTCCCGCTGCTGCTCGTTCCTCGGACCCTCAGGCAGTCGCTCTGGTGCTGCATCCTCAGTAGCGCGTCGGTGAACCTCGCCATGTTCCTCGCGAGGCAGCCCGGGAGCGGCGCGGTCACGTACGGCGGCATCACCGACGGCCTCGTGCGCCACGCGCAGCTCCCGGTGCTCCTCGGCGTGTATCTTCCCGCGCTCGTGCTCGTGCTGCGGCGCCCGAACACGGGTGAGCTGCCGTCCTGGATGCGCCAGATCGCGCAGCGACTGGCCGCATGATCGCGCGGGGGACGGGAGCGAGTGCTTCGATTCCGCGCGCGTGGGTGCCCTTGAAGTCGCATCCGGGTTGGTTTACATTGCTCGCCCCTTGTGGAAAACTCCATGTGCAGGGTGTCTGGAAGCGGGCACAGCGGCAATTGATCGGGCCGCGATGCCCTTGACCAACCGGGACATTGAGTTTACAATTCAAGGCTGTCGCGATCGAGGAATCGGTTGTGACGCTGGCTGGCGGGGGGAGCGGACTGCTCTCACAGGTTGCGGTCGGCGCTGGGTGCCGCGAGGCGGCCGGGGTTGACAAGCGACTTCAAGCCAGCTAGCTTAAGTGACTGTCGCGAAAGCGACTACGAGCTGTTTGAAAATCGAATTCGAGAGACGGTTGTGCGAGGCGAACTCGTGGATCCCGCGCTCGTTCAGGGCGAGGGGGAGAGTTCAGACCTGAACAATCA
>CAMLEQ010000194.1 GCA_946479015.1 uncultured Gemmatimonadota bacterium
GCGCCACCTGCACGATCACGTCGAGGGCGGAGGAGATCTGCTCGCGCATGGCGCGATTGGGGAGGTTCGTCCCGGCGAACAGGATCATCGTCTCGAGGCGCGCGAGCGCATCGCGCGGGCTGTTCGCGTGCACGGTGGTGAGCGAGCCCTCGTGCCCGGTGTTCATCGCCTGCAGCATGTCGAGCGCTTCGGCGGAGCGCACCTCGCCGATGATGATCCGGTCCGGGCGCATGCGGAGCGCGTTCTTCACCAGATCGCGCGCCATCACCTCGCCGCGCCCCTCCGCGTTCGGCGGCCGCGTCTCGAGGCGCACCACGTGCTCCTGGCAGAGCCGCAGCTCGGCGGCATCCTCGATCGTGATCACCCGCTCGCTGGGCGGGACGAAGGTGGAGAGCGCGTTGAGGAGCGTCGTCTTCCCCGAGCCCGTGCCGCCGGAGATGAGCAGGTTGAGGCGCGCCGTCACGCACCCCGCGAGCAGCCCCACCATGTCGTCCGTCAGGGTGCCGTTGGTCACCAGCTGAGGGACGGTGAGATCGGCGCCGAAGCGGCGGATCGAGAGCACCGGCCCGTCGAGGGCGAGCGGCGGGATGATGGCGTTGACGCGGGAGCCGTCGGGGAGACGGGCGTCCACCATCGGCGATGACTCGTCGATGCGCCGGCCGACGCGCGTCACGATCCGGTCGATGACCGCCATGAGGTGGGCATCGTTGCGGAAGGTGGCGGCCACGCGCGTGAGCTTGCCGCGGCGCTCGATGTAGATCTCGCGCGCGCCGTTCACGAGGATGTCGCTGATCGTCGGATCGCGGAAGAGCGGCTCGATCGGCCCGAGCCCCGTCACCTCGTACACGATCTGCTCGACGATCTCCTCGCGCTCGGCCTGGCTGAGCGGGGTGGACTCGCCGCGCAGGAACTCGAACACCGCCTGCCGGATCTGGGCGACGAGCTGCGTCTCGTCCTTGATCTGCTCCAGCGCCTCGAGGTCGAGCCGCTCGATGAGGCGGCGGTGGAGGTCGACCTTGAGCTGGTCGACGGGATTGAGCGTGGGCTCGTCCACGCGGCGCACGTACATCCCCGATGCGGCGCGGGGGGCCTGGGGCGTGACGGCGGGGGCGGCCGGGGCCGTCGCGGCCAGGGCGGCCGCCGTCCCGGCGGCGCCGCCGTTGCGCGACGCGCCATCCACCTCGGGCATCGGCACCGGCGCGGACGGGAGGTGCCGTCCGGTGAGGCGATCGCGGAGGGACATGATCAGCTCCTCTTCTTCATGCCGAGCAGCCGCCGCAGCCGCGAGCCCCCGGTCCCGTTGGTGGTGCCGTTGGCGCGGTGTCGCGCCGGCGACGCCCCGCCGATCCGCGCCGCGAGCTGCTGGTAGCTCATCGCGAGCTTGGAGGAGGCGTCGTACTCCATGATCGGCACGCCGTTGGTGAGCGCGGCGGCGGCGGTGCGATAGTCGTTGGGCAGCTTCCAGAACAACTCGTGCTGGAGCACCCCCGCCGCGTCGGTGGAGCTGAGCACGTCCTGCGACTGCCAGCGGTTCACCACCACGCACAGCTTCTCGTCGCGGTAGCCGAGGCGGTGGCAGATGCCCAGCGTGCGCTGGGTCGCGCGGAGCGCGGTGATCGAGAGCTGCGTCACCAGCACAATGCGATCGGCGGCGTCGAGCGCGGCGAGCGTGCGCTCGCTCAGATGGTGCTCGCAGTCGAGCACCGTGTACGCGAAGTGCGTGCGGAGGTGGTCGATGACCGCGGACACGGCGGTGGCGTCGAGCACGTCATCGAGCTCCGGACTGTCGGGCGCGGGGAGCACCCACACGCCGGAGGCGTGGGGGGTGAGGAGCGAGTAGAGGAGCTCGGCGTCCACGCGGTCGAGCTTCTCGAGCAGGCTCCCCATGTCGTAGCTCGGCGTCAGGTTGAGCGAGACGCGCACGTCGCCGCTCGCGACGACCAGGTCGGCGAGCGCCACCCGCGACTCCGGATCGTTGTGCGCGAGGGCATGCGCGAGGTTCACGGCGATCGTGGTGGTGCCGAGCCCCCCCTTGGCGCTGTAGACCGCGAGCACCAACCCGCGCCTACCCTCCGACTGGCTGCGCCGCATCAGGCGGTCCACCGCGGCGGCGAGCTCGGCGGCATCGGGCGGGTGCACGAGGAACTCGTTGATCCCCGTGCGCATGGCGCGCAGGATGAGCTCCGGCTCGGGCCTGGGCGCCGTGCCGATGAAGAACGTGCTCGGCGCCGCGCGGATCTCCCGCTCGAGCGTGGCGAGCTGCATCGTCTCCATCCCCTGCATCGGCACGAGGACGAGATCGAAGTGCGTGGCGCGGAGCATGTCCAGCGCCGCGCGGAAGTCCTCCGCGTGCGCCGGCGGCGCGAAGCCGAAGCGCGCGAGTACGCTGCCGAGCGTCTCGCCCGGGCCCACCGCATCGCCCACCACCAGCGCCATGCGCTGCGTGCGGCCGCTCTCTCCTGCCGAAGTCATGCTGCGTGCTCCTCGATCAGCGCGGCGGGGGACCCTTGCGCGGCTCCGACGGGAGCAGCGGCACCTGGAGCCGCGGCCGGATCGCATCGCCGGCCGGGAGCGTGGTGTCGGGCGCGAACTTCAGGGTGTCGCGCGGGCGCGGGTGCATCGGATCGAGGACCACCGGCGTCACGACCACGAGCAGCTCCGTCTGGTTCCGCTGCCACTGCGTGCTGGAGAAGAGGCGGCCGATGATCGGGATGTCCATGAGCAGCGGGATCCCCGTGGAGACGCGCTGCCGCTCGTCGTCGAACATCCCCGAGATGATGAGGCTCTCATCGCGCCGCACGTCGATCGTGCTCTCCACGCGCCGGGTGCGGAAGGCCGGGATGCGGAAGCCGGAGATGAGGATGGCGTTCGCGAAGTCGAGGCTCGACACCTCGGGGCGCACCGCGAGCTTGATCAGGCTGTCGCTGATGATCTCGGCGGTGAACTTGAGGCGGACGCCGAACTCCTTGTACTGGATCCCGACCTGCGGCGCGCCGGACGCGCCGGCGTTCGTGACCACCGGGATCGGCAGCTCGCCGCCGGCGAGGAAGGTGGCCTCCTCCTTGTTGGCGGCGAGCAGGTTCGGCTCGGCGAGGAGTCTGGCGTTCCCCTTCGTCTGCTCCGCCTGGATGAAGGCGAGGAGCTTCTGCGTGTCGAAGTCGGTGAGGACGGAGAGGAACTGTCCCTCGCCGGGGATGATCAGGTTGCCCGTCGCCTTGTCGAAGGCGTTGTCGTCCTTGAAGAGGCCGGTGCCCGCGCGCACGTGGTCGCCGCGATAGAGGCCGGAGACGCCCAGATTGGCCAGGGCGTCTCGCCGCACCTCGGCGAACTTGACGTAGAGGACGATCTGCAGGCGGTCGGCCGGGGAGTGCACGGCGACGCGGTAATGCTCGCGGGCGCCGCTCTCGAGCCACACGATCGCGTCCGTCTCGCCGGAGGCCTTGGCGTTGATCACCACCTCCCGCGCGGCGATCACGACGACGTCGGCGACATCGGCGTTGGCGATCGAGACGCGCGTGATGGGGGAGGACGTCGTGACCGGCAGCGAGCGTCCGACGGGGAGATCCACGCGCTGCACCACGTCCTGCTGGGCGCGGGCGGTGGATGCGAGCGGCAGCATCGCCGCGGTCGCGAGGACGACGAGGACACGACGGGTGGACGAGCGCACGCGCAGGCTCCTGGCTCGAGGTGGGGCGGTGGGGGGGCGAAGGCTCACGGCTCGCGCTGCGTGGAATCGGCGCGCTCGAACTTCTGCTGCGTGACGTTCGAGCCGCGATACACCTTCACCACCAGCGAGTCGGGGGAGCGCGGCTTGGGCGGCGCGATGACCACCGGAGCCGGCAGCGGCGGCGCCGCCGGCTCGGCGCGCCTCGTCTCACGTGCGGGGCGCCGCACCACGCGCGTGGTCTCCGGATGCGCGGCGCGCATCTGCGCGAGCACATCGGTGGAGGTGGCGCCGCGCGTGTCGATGCTGTCGGGATCGCCGTAGCCGCGCAGCACGAGCTGGATGCTTCCCTGGCTCGCGGCCACCGCCAGGCGCTCCGCCTCCTGCGGCGTCACTTCCAGGGTGGCCGTGGTGGCGTTGATCGGCTTGCCATCCGCCCCGCGGTGCACCTCCGTGCCCACGGAGAGCACGCGCATGTTCTCCATGAACAGCTTCGCGATCTGCTGGTGCGAGTCGCCCTTGCTGTTGGCGATCGTCACCATCACGTCCACGCGGCTGTTCGGCTGGATGAAGCCGCTGATCCCCGCCACGTCGTTGATGCGCAGCGCCATGGCGCGCTTGCCCGGAGTGATCTTCACCTCGAGCCCCGGCCCGGTGCCGGTGGGGGCGAGGCGGCCGGGAACGATCGGCTCTCCCTTGAAGACGGCGACGCGCGTCACGCGGCCGACCACCGAGTCCACCGTCGCGAACGCGCCGGCGGGGATCGTGGGAACCGGCCACTCGTTCGCGGCCACCTTGGCGCGCGTGATCGTCGCGCCTTCCGGCAGGTCCGCCATCGCGACGACCACGGGGGCCGTCGCCACCCTGTTGCTCGCGCGCGTGCGCTCGAGCATGACCCACACGCCGTACGTCGCGGCCACGGCCACGGCGAGCGCCGCGTAGAACACGAGGGAATATCGTCTCTCCGCCATGCAAGTCGGTCCTCAGTGAGCGCGTATGGCCGTTCCCACTCCGCCCCGCCCCCAGCCCCCCGCCCTGCCCTCCCCGCGTGCCGCCACCTTATGGTTGCGGATCCCACTCCCAGCGAAACACCGCCGTTTGCTGCATCGAGATCGAATCGCGGCCGACCATGCGGAAGAGCGGCGTGATCGGGCGGAACGTGTAGCGCGCCGTGACCGTGAGGGTGGACGCCCCCGGCGAGTTGTTCAGCGTGGAGGTGATGTCGGCGTCGCGCAGCGAGTCGCCGCCGAACATCAGCGCGAAGTCCTTCACGCGCTGCCTGATCTGCGCCGGAGCCGGCGCCACGTCAGGCGTCTCCAGCACCGCGCCGTAGCGCGCCCCTTCGCGCACCGCCGTCGCGAGACTGTTCATGGTGAAGTAGGCGCGGCCGAAGTCGACGATGCCGAACACGATGAAGAACAGGATCGGTACGATCATCGCGAACTCGACCACCAGGGCGCCGCGCTCCTCGCGCCCCAACGCACGGACCCGGTCCATGGATGCTCCCGCTCAGAAGAGCAGCGAGGGGTACCACCACACGACGACGAGACCGATCGCCATCGCCACGCCGTACGGCAGGTGCCGCCGTCGCTCCGCCACATCGCGCCCGACGCCGCCCGCGGCGCGTGGGCGCAGGGTCGCCAGCGCGATCGCGCGCGCCGCCACCCCGAACCCGCGCTCCCAGACGAGCCATCCGACGGACAGCACGGCGCCAGTGACAGCCGCCAGCACCGCCGCCTTCACCGTGAGCCACGCGCCAAGCCAGGCACCGGCCGCGGCGAACAGCTTCACGTCTCCAGCACCGAGCCAGCGCACGAGCCAGAACGGCAGCCAGAGCGCCAGCCCGGTCGCGAGGCCGCCGGCGAACCGCACGAGCGCCGGCAGCGGCGGTGATGTGAGGAGCGACACCCCGAGTCCCACCAGGGCGATCGTGCCCACGAGCGCGTTCGGGATCCGACGCGTCCGCAGGTCCGACACGCAGGCACACGCGAGCAGGAGCGTGAAGGCCGCCCCGGCCCACCACCCGAGTATCGAGCCCGCGAGCACGTGCCCGGACCCCGACGCGCTGGCGAGCGCCGTCGCTCAGCTGATGGCGTTCAGGTTCGTGGTGATGTTCACGAACCAGTTGCTGATGTTGTTCCGGTAGGCGTAGAGCACCGTCGCCATGCCGATCACGACGACCACGATCAGCATGCCGTACTCGGTGACGATGGCGCCTTCGTCATCCCGAAGGAAACTGCGCGTGACTGCCTTGATCCGATGCATGGGTCGCTCCTCGAGTGGGGGTACGGGGTGCTGCGGAAATCCAATCAGTTTCCCGTGAGGGGATTTCGTCGGTCGAGAGGCAGGGTCGTGCGGCAATCGGAACAGGAGCTCCGACCGCTAGGCGCCTGAGTATTAGATGTTTTTCATCTAATTGCAACCCATGGCTTCATGAATTTCCGGTAACACAGCGGCAGAGCCCGCCAGACAGGCAGTCCGGAGGAGTGCCGTCAGAGTGCGTGCGACTGGGGAGGGCGACCAGAGGGAAATCCCCGACAGGACGTCGGGGAGCGGGGCGCGATCAGTCCTCGCGCGACGCGCGGCCCCGCGGGGGCGGCGGTGACTCCTCCCGACGATGGGCCATCACGCGCGCCGTCCGCCGCCCGAGCTCCGCGGCCGCGGTGCGACGCCGGAGCGCGACGCCGAGCGTCCAGTTCCAGAAGCTCGACACGGCCACGAGCCCCCACGCGAGGAGCGACCATTTCAGGAAGGCGGTGGTGCGCCACCGAGCGCCAGTGGGCTCCGGCGGCAGCAGCCCCGCCACGACGTGCCCCAGCGGCGTGGCCGCGAGGAGCACCAGCACCGCCGCGACCACGAAGATCACGATGCCGACGCGGGCGAGGAGGCGGGGAGCGACCCCCGAGCGCCCGAACCGGTGCGAGCGCCCCACGACGACGATCGCCGCGAGGAGGCCGACGATCCACTGCGCGGCGGCCAGGATCGGGATCACGCGCTCCAGGATCATGCTCGCCGTACGCGCCGAGCGGGCGCGGAAGCCGCGAGGCCTCCGCGCCCTCCGGTCCCGATGCTCAGTGCGTCATCGAGCCGAGGGAGCCGCCGAGCGGCGCCTGAGCGCCGCCGCTCGGATACGTTCCCGTCGTCGTGCGCTCGGTCACCGACACGGCGTGCGCGACCTGCCGCTGCCGCTGGTCGCCGCCGATCGCCTCCTTCAACTCGGACACCCACCCGTCCACGCGCTCCGAGAGCGCCGCCGACACGCCACCGATGAGGCGCGAGGCCGCATCGTCGAGGAGCGATCCGAGCTTGCTGCTCGCGCCGCCCGTCGCCTTCACCGCGGCGGCGGCGGACTTCACAGCGGCTCGCGAGCTCGCGAGCAGCACTCCCGCCCCGACCGCCAGCGCCAGCGAGGGCCAGGGGTGATCCCGCACCACCTGCACCACGTTCAACTTTCGCTCGAGCTGCGCGAGCGTGTCGGACATGCGCTCGCGCGTCAGCTCGATGTCACGCCGGACGTCAGCCGTCGTTTCAGCCATTCCTTGTCCTCCCTCAGCGTCTCCAC
>CAMLEQ010000195.1 GCA_946479015.1 uncultured Gemmatimonadota bacterium
AGCAAGAGACTCCCCGGGCGCCGACGGTAGATGCCGATTCAGGCGCGCCGAACGCTCTGGCGCCCGGGGAGGCTCGCAGCGTGTAAGCGCGACGCCGCCAGAGCCACACCCCCGCGTCACGCCCATACCAGGAGCCCACCACGGCCGCCGCCAGTCCACGGAGCCCGCCACGCGGGCACCGGGACGACTACGTGCGCTCTTCAGCGAACCGCCGCCGGCACCACGAGATCACGAACCACCTCGTACTGCCGCGCGCGCTCCGCCACCGCCGGCGTCACGTCCGCGGCCACGGCCACCACCAGGTCCAGATCGGGCACCACCACGATGTACTGCCCACCGTAGCCGATCGCCATGTACGCGTGGTGGCCGGCCACATCGCGCAGCCACCACATGTAGCCGTAGCGCTCCTTCCGCTTCTCCCCGGGATTGCTCCACGGTCGCGTCGACTCCCGCACCCAGTCCGCGGACACCACCTGCGTGCCGCCCCAGCAGCCGTCGTTCAGGTAGAGATAGCCGAACTTCGCCATCTGCCGGAGCGAGAGCAGCAGCGCCGATCCTCCGGCGTTCACCCCCGTGGGATCCATCTTCCATTGCAGCACGGGAATCGTGAAGCCGAGCGGACCGAAGAGGTACCGGTTCGCGAGCTCGCGCGCGCTCATCCCGCTCGCGCGAGTGATCGCCGCGGAGAGCAGGTGTGCGTTCCCCGAGTTGTAGCTGAAGCGGCGCCCGGGGTCCGCCGCCATCGGACGCCCCAGCACCACGCTCGCCCAGTTCCGCTGCCCGTGGAAGTAGGCGAGCGCGCCGTCCTCGTCCCAGTCGAGCCCCGAGGTCATCGTCAGCAGGTTGCGGAGCGTGATCCGCCGCTTCCGCGGATCCACCTCCTCCCCCGCGAGCGCGTCGGGGAGGATGCTCGCGATCGGCTCATCCACGCCGCGCAGCAGCTTGCGGCCGATGGCGATCCCCACCAGTGCCGAGGTGACGCTCTTCGTCGCCGAGCGCAGCTCGAAGGCATTCGTGGAATCGTGCCCGCCGTAGTAGCGCTCCAGCACCACGTGACCATGCCGCGCCACGAGCAGACCGAACACGTTGGGGTATCGCTCGGGGATGATCGCCGCGGCGCTGTCGAGGAGCACCGAGTCCATCCCCTCCGCCGCGGCGGGCGACGTGCGCCACCCGTGCGTGGGCCAGTAGTCGCGCGCCACCGGCGCGGCGCACGCCGCGCCCGGCGCGGAGCTCCGCGCGGGCGACGGCGACGGCGCGGCCACGCTCCCGCCACCATGACACGCGATCGTCGCGGCGCTCGCCGCGACTATGACGATCCCCCGCCGGCGGCGTGCCCGCGTCGTCAACGCCTCATCCGCGACTCACCCCCGGTCCCGCCTTCTCTCCAGCTCCCCCGGTCCCCCACCCTCCGACCCCGAACCCCCGCCCCTCCGCATCCTCCCCCGGGATGAGATCCAGGTCGATCGCCTCCGAGCGCGCGAGCACCTCCAGCGCCACGCGCAGCCGCTCGCGCGACCCCTGCCGCTCCGCGAGCGTGATCGCCATGCGCATGGCGAAGAGCGGCGAGCCGGTCATCGGCGCCGACTCGGTCTTCGTCTCCAGCTCGAGGATGTTCCCGCCGTTCGCGCGCACGGTGTCGGTGATCAGATGGATGAGCCCCTCGTGGTCGATCGCGCTCGCCGTCACGATGTACGTCGGCGTCGGCGGACGCGTGTACGGCGCCGCGCCGGTCTGCTCCACGCGCCGCGCCACCGCGCGCATCCCCGTCTCGCGCTCCAGCTCCGGCAGCCCGCCCTCCACCCCGCGTACCGCCTCCGCGTCGCCGGAGATGAGGAACATGAGCCCGGCGTAGCCGCCGAGCACCACCACGCGGCTGTCCTCGACGTTGCATCCGTGCCGGGCGATGAAGCCGGTGAGCTCGGAGATCAGCCCTGGCCGGTCGCGCTCCGTGGTCGAGAGGATGAGGTGTTCGCGTGCGCTCATGATCGGCTCCGGTGTGAGTGCTCCCGGCGCGCCCTCGACTCCCGCCAATCGCCTGCACCCGAGGCCGGCGCGCCTCCCCGCAACGTAGACCTCGCGCCGTTCGGGCGCCCTGCCCGAACGGGCGGGCGCTTGACGCCCGCCCGTGGGGGCACTACTTCCCACGTCGCACGCTCACCCCCGGAGGGCTCCACATGGTTCCTGCAACGCCGCGGGCGGCCGCGCTCCCCTGCCTCGCCGCCGCGTCGCTGGTCGCGCTCGCCGCCTGTCGCGGGCGCGAGCCGCAGAGTACGGACTCCGCCACGTCGCAGCCGCTCCCCGGCCGCGCCGCGCTGGCCACCGGTTTCCAGCACCCCGAGTCCGCCCGCTACGATTCCGTCGCCGACGTCTTCTACGTCTCCAACATCGTCGGTGATCCTGGCGGGAAGGATGGCCAGGGCTGGATCAGCCGCATGAAGCCCGACGGCACCATCGACTCCCTCCGCTTCATCGAGAGCGGGAAGAACGGCGTCACGCTGAACGCGCCCAAGGGGCTCGCCATCGTGGGCGACACGCTCTGGGTGGCCGACCTCGATGCCGTTCGCGCCTTCGACAAGCACACCGGCAAGCCGATCGCCAGCATCGACCTCGCTCCCCAGCACGCGCTCTTCCTGAACGACATCGCCGCCGCCCCCGACGGCTCGCTGTACATCACCGACACCGGGCTCCGCTCCCAGAACGGCCAGCTCGCGCCCGTGCAGGGCGCCGGCGGCGTCTTCCGCATCGCGCCCGACCACTCGGTGTCCGTCGCGCTGCGCGGCACCGCGATCCCGCAGCCGAACGGGATCACTTGGGATGCGCGCAACCGCCGCTTCATCATCGTCTCCTTCGGCGGCTCGAGCATCTACGGCTGGCGCCCGCCTTCCGGCACGCCATCGGTGATCGGGCAGGGCGGCGGACAGCTCGACGGCGTCGAGCTGCTCGGCGACGGCCGTCTCGTGGTCACGAGCTGGAAGGACTCCTCGCTCTATCTCCGCTCCGCCAACCAGATCGTCAGCGTGGGCGGCTTCCCCTCGCCCGCCGACATCGGCATCGACACCAGACGCGGCCACGTCGCGATCCCCCTCCTCCTGGAGGACCGCGTGGACATCTGGACCATCCCTCCGCTGAAGCAGTAGCCTACACTTCGATACGTGCACCCACATCGAACGAGATCGACCCCGCGAGCAGCAGCCACGGCCGTCGCGCTGCTCGCGGCCCTGATCGCCGGTTGCGGGCGCGCCGGCGCTCCGGCCCCCGCGTCCGGCGCCGCGCGCGACGCGCGCTCCCCCGATGACGCGCACGCGCGACTCCCCACCGGTCTCCGCCTCGATCCCGCGGGGAGCTCCGTGCCGGTGGGGCAGATGCCGCTCGCCATGACGCTCTCCCCCGATGGCCGCCGCGTGCTCCTTCTCCTCGGCGGCTGGCGCCAGCAAGGGCTCCAGGTGGTGGACCGCGCCTCGGGGCGCGTGCTCCAGACGCTGGAGCAGCCCTCCGCCTTCCTCGGTCTCGCCTTCGCGCCCTCGGGCGATGCACTGTGGACCTCCGGCGGGAACGGCGACGTGGTGTACCGCTACGACTGGCGCGACGGCGCGGCGACGCTCGCCGACAGCATCGCGCTCGCCCCGCCCCCCGCGCCGCACAAGTCGGGGACGCGCTACCCCGCGGGGCTCGCGCTCTCCCCCGACGGCCGCACGATGTACGTGGCCGAGAACCTCGCCGACTCCCTCGCCGTGGTGGACGTCGCGTCGCATCGCGTGGTCCAACGTCTCGCGACGGAGCGCTACCCGTACGGCGTGGCAGTGGCGCCCGACGGCGCCGTGTACGTCTCCGCGTGGGGCGGGCACACGGTGTCGATCTTTCGCTCGGCGCAGGACGGACACCTCATCGATGATGGGCGGCTGCGCGTGGCGCGCCACCCGTCGGCGCTCCTCCTCTCCGCGGACGGCTCGCGCCTGTTCGTGGCCTCGGGGAGCACCGACCGCGTGGCCGTGGTGGACACGCGCCGGCGCCAGGTGGTGGCCACCCTGCTCGATCCCCCGCCCGCCGGTCCGGCGGAGGGGAGCACGCCGAACGCGCTCGCGCTCTCCGCGGACGGCACGCGCCTCTACGTGGCCGAGGGCGACGCGAACGCCGTCGCCGTGTTCGATCTCGCGCCGCTCACCGCCAACGTGCGCGCCGCGTCCGGCGACGACCGGCTCGCGGGACGCATCCCGGTGGAGTGGTATCCCACCGCGCTCCTCGCGCGCGGCGACACGTTGCTCGTGGCCAACGGCAAGGGACGCGGCACGGCGCCCAATCCCACCGGCCCGAACCCGCTGCACGCTGCCTCGCGCGTGCCGCTGCAGTACACGCTCGGCCAGCTCGAGGGGACGCTCACCACCGCGCTCGTCGCGCGCGCCGGGCGCGATGCGCTCGCGCCGCTCACCGCGCGCGTGACGCGCGCCGACGGCTGGGATGCGCCGCGCACCGCGCCGCGCTATCCGCCGTTCCGGCACGTGATCTACGTGATCAAGGAGAACCGCACCTACGACCAGGTGCTCGGCGATCTCCCGCAGGCCGACGGCGACTCCGCGCTCGTCTTCTTCCCGCGCGCCGTGTCCCCCAACCATCACGCGCTCGCCGAGCGCTTCGGCATCTTCGACCGCTTCTTCACCAACGCCGAGGTGAGCGCGGACGGGCACAACTGGTCCACCGCGGCGTACGCCACCGACTACCTCGAGAAGACCGTTCCGTCGGAGTACTCCGGGCGCGGGCGCGACTACGACTACGAGGGGACCAATCGCGGGTGGGAGCACGTTCCCGATGACGACGTGACCGAGCCCGCGAACGGCTATCTCTGGGACCTCGCGCACCGCGCGGGGATCACCTTCCGCAACTACGGGGAGTTCGTGGTGCGAGAGGGCGACAAGGATGACGATGACGACGTGCCCGCCGCCTACCGGGGGGACAAGCCCTTCCTCGCCTCGCACACGAGCCCCGCGTATCCCGGCTTCGACCTGAACATCACCGACCAGCACCGCGCGGACCTGTGGATCGCGGAGCTGCGCGACTTCGAGCGCACGGGGGAGATGCCGGCGCTCGAGATCGTCCGCCTCCCGAACGATCACACCGCCGGCGCGCGCGCCGGCGCGCCGACGCCGCGCGCGTACATGGCCGACAACGACCTCGCGCTCGGCCGCATGATCGAGGCGCTGTCGCGGTCGCGCTTCTGGGCGAGCACCGTGGTGTTCGTGCTGGAGGACGACGCGCAGAACGGCTCCGATCACGTGGACTCGCACCGCTCGCCGCTGCTCGTGATCTCGCCGTACGACCGCGGCGGCGTGATCCACCGCTTCGCCAACACCACCGACGTGATCGCGACCATCGCCGAGATCCTGCATCTCGGGTCGCTGTCGCAGTTCGACTACTACGGACGTCCGCTCAGGGACGTCTTCTCCGACACGCCGGACCTCTCCCCCTACGCGGCGCTCACTCCCGCGGTTAGCTTGGACGAGCGCACCGCCGCGCACGGCGCCGGGGTCGGCGCCTCGGCGCGGCTGAAGCTGCGCTACGAGGACCAGTCGGACGACGATCTGTTCAACCGGATCCTGTGGGTGGCGGTGAAGGGCGAGGGGATTCCCTACCCCGGCGCCACGCGCATGTCAGCCCTCGAAGCCCGGCGGTCGCGGTGAGCTCCCCGCCCACGCCCCGCCGGCGCGATCGAGTGGTTCCGTCCACCCCATTGCCTCCCCTCTCGTGAGTCCCGCCCGCTGGATCCTCGCCATCGTCTCGTTCGCCGCGGCGATCGGCGTCTCGCTGTACATCGTGCTCACGAGCTGGCCGCAGGCGCACCACACCGTCACGGTGCCCGTGTGGGCGCACGCCGTGCTGCTCGGCGTGGCGCTGCTCGAGCTCGGGGCGCGCGGGGTGAAGATCGCGCTGAGCGCCGCGTCGCTCCGCATCCCCATGACCATGGGGACCGCGCTGCGGGCGAGCGCCGGGGGGGATTTCGGCGCGGCGATCACGCCGGCGCGCACGGGCGCCGAGCCCGCGCGCTACCTGATCATGAACGAGGCGGGGATGCCCTCGGCGAGCATCATCCTCGTGATCTTCGCCGAGCTGTTCCTGGAGATGCTCTCGCTCGCGCTCATCGCGCTGGCGATGTTCCTCGTGTTCCGCGGCTCCGGGGCGATGATCACGGGGATGGTGGGGCTGGTGGCGATGTACGCGACGTTCGTGCTCGGCACCGGCGCGATCGGCTTCGTGCTCGCGCGGCGGAACGCGAGCGGCCCGCCCCCGGTGTGGGCGACGCGCATCGGGCTGCACGCGGGGCGATGGCGCGCGGTGCAGCGCTCGCTGCGCCAGCTCCGCGCGGGGATCGAGGGGCTGCGCCACATGCGCTTCGGGCTCGCGCTCTGCGCGCTCGGGGCCTCGGTGCTGCACGTGATGCTGCGGCTCGCGATCCTGCCGCTCATCGTGTACTCGTTCGGCGTGCGCGTGCCGGTGGCGCCGCTCATCCTGTGGCCGATCGCGCTCACGTATGGCAGCGTGGTGGCCCCCGTGCCCGCCGGGGGCGGCTTCATCGAGGTGGCGTTCAAGGCGACGCTCGGCAAGTACATCCCCGCCTCGATCTTCGGCGCCTCGCTCATCTGGTGGCGCTTCTACACGTTCTACCTGTTCATCATCCTCGGCGCCATCGCCGCCGGCGGCACGGTGATGCGGGCGTTGCGGGAAGATGAGGAAGAAGTCGAGGCCACGGCAGCTGCGGCCAACTAGGAACTGGGACCTGGTCGCTGGAACACCGAACTACGCGTGTGGCGTGTGGGGAACTGACGGAGAGAGGGGCGAGGTAGAGCGCGTGTAGGCTCGGCTGTAGGTGGACTCTCTCTACATCCAAACCTACTCTCGCTCTACCTCCCTCCTCTTTCCGTCAGTTCCCCACACGCGACACGCGTCGTTTGGTGTTCCAGCCACCATGTCCTACTCACCTAAGTATTTCCCGCAGTCTCTCCAACTCCCCCACCGGCAATCTCCCCGAGAGCCTGCATCGCGTCCCATCCGCGGCCGTCCACTCGATCGAGTTCACGCCCACGGCCAGCGATTCGGCGCTCTGCGCCGGGGCGCGCGCCGGCGCCGGGGGTGAGGGGACGCCGCGGACGCGCGCGTCGGCCGCGGCCGGGTGGTCGGCGATCGCCGCCGCCTCCTCGAGGGTGACGCGGACGCCG
>CAMLEQ010000196.1 GCA_946479015.1 uncultured Gemmatimonadota bacterium
GGACATCGAGGACTTCGTCATCCTCCGCTCCGACGGGACGCCGATCTACAACCTCGCCGTGGTCTCGGACGACGTCGCCATGCGGATCACGCTGGTGATGCGCGGCGACGACCACATCTCCAACACGCCGAAGCAGATCCTGCTCTACCGCGCCCTGGAGCACGAGCCACCGCGCTTCGCGCACGTGCCCATGATCCACGGGCTCGACGGGAAGAAGCTGAGCAAGCGCCACGGCGCCACGGCCGTGGCCGACTACCGGAAGGAAGGGATCCTGCCGGGCGCGATGGTGAACTTCCTCGCCCTCCTCGGCTGGTCGCCGGGAGGGGACCGCGAGGTGATGACGCTGCACCAGATGGTGGAGTTGTTCTCCACCGATGGGCTACAGAAGAAAGCGGCGGTGTTCGATCCGAAGAAGCTGGAGTGGATGAACGGACAGCACCTCAGCCTGCTCACGGCGGCCGTGCTCGAGCCGCTCGTCACCCCCGAGCTGCTCGGGGCCAAGCTCGCCACCTCGGAGGAGCTGTCCCGGCGGCACGACTGGTATCTCGCACTGATCGACCTGCTGAAGGTTCGTGCGCGGACGGTGCACGACATCGTGCGCCAGGCGATCCCCTATTTCGGCGGCGCGATCACCTACGATCCCGACGCGGTGGCCAAGCAGTGGAAGGACCGCGCGGCGGCGAGCGACATCCTCGGGGCGGTGCGCGCGCGACTGGCGTCGCTGCCGCGCTGGGAGGCGGAGGCGATGGAGGAGGCGCTGCGCGCGCTCGCCGAAGAGCGCGGCGTGGCGGCGGGGAAGATCTTCCAGCCGCTGCGTGTGGCTCTGACCGGCATGACCGTGAGCCCGGGGATCTTTGATGTGCTCGTCGCGATGGGACGGGAGCTCGCGCTCGCCCGCCTCGACGACGCTCGCGGCTTTCTCGGTGGGGAAAACGACTGTTGACCGTCGCGACCGCCTGATAGTACATTGCCCGCAATAGAGGTCACCGGGAATCCAGTACGGGTTCCCGGTTTCCATATCTCCGAGGGGCCAATGACGCAGGCGCTCACGGTCATCGAGCGGAAGGTGTACCACTACCTCCTCGATTTCCTCACCGAGAACACCTACCAGCCCAGCGTTCGCGAGATCGGGCGCAAGTTCCGGATCAAGTCCACCAAGACGGTCTCGGAGATCTTGCAGTCGCTCGCCAACAAGGGGTACATCGAGCGCGACCCCTCGCGCTCGCGTGGAGTACGCCTCCTTGGCTACGAGGGTGTTCGCCGCACCACACCCGTTCCCTTCTACGGACGCATCGCCGCCGGCGAGGCGCCGCTGATGACGGACAACCGTGTCGGCTTCATCACCATGGACCGCCGCTTCGTGCCGAACGAGATGGCGTTCTTCCTCAAGGTGATGGGCGACAGCATGTGCGAGCGCGGGATGTTCGACGGCGACTACGTGATGGTCGACCCGGAAGCCACGCCGAACGATGGCGACGTGATCGCCGCGCGGCTGGGCGGCGACGGGACGGTGAAGACGCTCCAGCACCGTGGTGACACGATCCTGCTCGTGCCGGCCAACCCCGCCGAGGAGATCATCGAGGTCGGGCCGGGCGATGACTTCAGCGTGCTCGGGAAGGTGTGCGGCGTGTTCCGGCCGTTCCAGGAAATGGAGCCGGCGCCGGAGGGCGAACCGACCGCGGAGTGAGCGCGCGCGACGACGCGCGGCCGACGAACGACAGATCGCGGAGCCCGTGTCTCACGGCTCCGCGATCGCTTTTTCCTCCGCCTTCTTCTTCTCCTGCTCCTTCCGTTTCATCTCCGCGTCGTGCTCGCGCTGCTTGCGCTCGCGGATCTGCTTCACCGCCTTCTGGAAGTCCTCCTCGTTCATCGCCCGCTGCGCCTGCTCCATGATCTCGTTGCGCTGGGCGTTCAGGGCCCGCTCCTGCTGCACCTCGGTGGGATTCCCCCCCTTGTTCAGCGGGAGGAGCGCGAGGATGGCCGTGGGGAGACTGAGATCGCCGATGTAGATCTTCTTCCGGTCGATCCCGTACTTCTTCCCGTTCTTCTTGAAGGTCCAGTCGCCGGGGGCGCGCCCCGCGTGCGCCGCGATCTCGGCCAGCGAGTCGTTGTGCGCGGCGATGCGGGAGGCGAGCACGCTGTCGAGCGCCTGCACGGCCCCGCGCGGCGTTCCCACCGCATCGGGAGGGAGCCAGACGCGCGGATCGTCGAACGACGGAGTGATCCCCCGCTGGAGCGCACCGACGCCGCCGGCACCGCCAGCCTCGCCGGCTCCTCCGCTCTGCCCCGAAGGGCTCGGCGCGGCTGGCTTGGCGGGCGGAGCCGGCGGAAGCGTGCTCGGCACGGCGCGCGGCGCCACGAGCGGCTTCGACGGCGCGGCCGGCGCCGCGGGGCGGGCGGGCGGCGCACTCTGGGGAGCGCGACCGCCACCGCCGCTCGGCAGCGCGATGTAGCCGATGCGCTCCTGGGGAGTGTTGGCGGATGGCTCGGGGTGCATCCACTGGCGGAAGGGGACGGGGATCGACAGCACCCACAGCAGTGCCACGCCCAGCACCACGTGCAGGGCGACGGAGACGAGGAGGGAGCCGTCGGGGCGCCGTTTCACGCGATGCCCGCCCCCGAGCCCGCCAGCACCCGGCCCGCGCGACCCGCCGCCTCGGCGATGCGCTCCGGCGACGTGACGAACGACACCCGGATGAACCCCTCCCCCGCCGCGCCGAATGCCGATCCTGGAGTCACCACCACGCCCTCCTCGCTCAGAAGCCGCTCGGTGAACGCTGCACTCGCGATGCCAGCCGGGAGCGGAAGCCACAGATACATCGTCGCACGGGGCGCCTCGCAGGCGAATCCCGCCGCGCGAAAGGCGCGCACCGCCGCATCACGACGCTCGGCGAACACCGCCACGTTCCGCGGCACGAACTCCTCCCACACACCGAGCGCCGCCGCTCCAGCCGCCTGCACGGCCAGGAACGCGCCCGTGTCCACGAACGACTTCACCTTCGCGAGCGTTCCGGCGATCTCGGGGCGCGCCACCGCCCACCCGCAGCGCCACCCCGTCATGTTGTACGTCTTCGAGAGCGAGTGGAACTCGATCGCGACGTCGCGCGCGCCGGGAATCTCGAAGATGCTCGGCGGCCGGTATCCGTCGAACGCGAGCTCCGAGTACGCGTTGTCGTACACCAGGAGCAGGTCGAGTTCCCGGCAGCGCGCCACCAGCCGCTCCAGGTACTCGAGCGGTGCCGTCGCGGCGGTGGGATTGTTCGGGTAGTTGACGTACACGAGTCTGGCGCGCCGCAGCACATCGGCCGGGATGTCGTCCAGCTCGAGCAGGAAGTCGCGCTCCGCGCGCAGCGCGTGGACCCAGGGCGTGCCGTCCGCCAGGAGCGTCCCTCCCACGTACGGGAGGTAGCCCGGCTCGGGAACGATCGCCACCTCCCCGCGCTCGAGGTAGCCGAGCGCGATGTGGGCGAGCCCCTCCTTGGAGCCCAGGAGAGGGACCACCTCGCGCAGCGGTTCCACCGTCACCCCGAAGCGGCGCGCCATCCATTCCGCCACCGCCCGCCGGAACTCGGGGAGGCCGAGCCCGAACCCGTAGCGGCTCATCGCCGGCTCACGCGCCGCGCGCGCCAGCGCCTCCACCGCCGCCTGCGGCGGCGCCAGATCGGCATCCCCCGCGCCGAGATCGATCACGTCCACCCCGCGCGCGAGCAGCTCCCGCTTCCGCTGGGGGATGGCGGCGAGGGAGTAGTCGGGGAGAGATAGGAAGCGAGAGGAGAGGCGGGGCATGGTTGAATGATACCGAGGAGGAGGGCTCGGGGTTGGGGAAGGTAGGATTTGGTCGCTAGACCACCAAAGAACGTGTGTGGCGTGTGGGAGACTGACGGATAGAGGGGCGAGGTACGGCGCGTGTAGGCTCGTGTGTAGGTGGACTCTCTCTACAGCCGAACCTACACGCGCTCTACCTCCCTCCTCTCCCCGTCAGTCTCCCACACGCGACACGCGTTTCATGGTGGTCTAGCAACCAGGTCCTACAACCCTACTCCGCACGATGCTGTCCCCCACCTCCACCTCCACCACATCCCCCTCCGCGAGCGGTCCCACGCCTTCGGGGGTCCCGGTGGCGACCACGTCTCCCGGCTCGAGCGTCATGATCCCCGAGATGTACGAGAGCAGCATCGGGATGGAGAACACCATGTCGCTCGCGACGCCCTGCTGACGCGTCTCGCCGTTCACGCGCGTGGTCACGGTCAGCGTGGTCAGGTCATCCGGAGCGTCCACCATCGCGCCGATGGGGCAGAACGTGTCGAACCCCTTTGCCCGCGTCCACTGCCCGTCGGTACGCTGGAGATCGCGCGCCGTCACATCGTTCAGCGCGACGATCCCCCGCACCGCCGCGCGCGCGGCGCGCTCGTCGGCCCGAGCGAGCCGTGCGCCGATCACCACGCCGATCTCCCCCTCGTACTCCACCCGCGCCGATTGCGGCGGGAGCACGATCGCCTCTCCCGTGCCGATCACGCTGGATGGCGGCTTGAGAAAGAGCAGCGGCTCCTTCGGCACCTCGTTCCCCAACTCCTTCGCGTGCTTGGCGTAGTTGCGCCCGACGCACACGATCTTCCCCGGTCTGTTCACTCGTCCTCGCTCGTCTCGTAGAAGCGTGCGACTTCGTCTCGTATCTCCTCCCACCTCCCGATTACGCGGCGGGCGGGGGGGAGCGTTGCCAGCAGCTCGCGTCCGTAGCGCTTGGTGAGCACGCGCGAGTCGCACAGCACCACCACGCCGCGGTCCGTGGCCGTGCGGATGAGCCGCCCGAATCCCTGCTTGAGGCGCAGTCCCGCGTGCGGGAGCATGAACTCCTGAAAGCTGTCCCCGCCGCGGTCATCGATCGCCTCGCAGTGCGCGGCGGTGAGCGGCTCGCTCGGCACCCGGAACGGGAGCTTGGAGAGCACGAGCCCGCGCAGCGCCCGGCCGGAGACGTCCACCCCTTCCCAGAACGACGCGGTGCCGAGCAGGATGGCGCGGCCGGAGTCGCGGAAGCGCTGGAGGAGCGCGTCGCGGCCGTCCTCGCCGTGCACGAGCAACGGCCACCGGCGATCCGTGCCGCGCGCGCGCAGCTCTACCGCCGCGGCGCGCACGTCGCGGTGGCTCGTGAACAGCCCGAACACGCCGCCGTCGGAGGCCTGGGCGAGATCGAGGAGCACGCGCACCACCGCGCGGAAGTGCGCCGACGGATCGACGTTGGGCGCCGGCGCATCGGACGGCACGGCGAGCACCGCCTGCCGCCGGTAGTCGAAGGGCGAGGGGAAGATCGCCGTGGAGGGCTCCACGTCCGGCTCGTCGAGGCCGAGCCGCTGCTGGAGGAAGCCGAACCGCTCGCCGGTCGCCAGCGTCGCGCTCGTGATCACCGCGGTGTCCACGCGCCGGAAGAGATCCTCGCGCAGGATCGGCGCGATGTCGAGCGGCACGGAGGTGGCCGCCACGTTGCGCTCGCGCCCCCGGACCTCGAGCCAGCGCACGGTGCTCTCGCCGCCATCGGGCGGGCGAAGCGCGCGCACGAGCCCGTCGCCCACCATCTCGAGCCGCCGCGCCACGCCGCGCATCTCGCCGAGCAGGGGGGCGACGGCCTCGCGCCGGCGCTCGTCCATCTCGAGCCGCTCGCGCACGAGCGCGAGCCCGTCGTGCAGCAGCGCGATCTCGCGCAGCAGGTCGGTGAGCGCCGCGTCGAGCCCCCCCTGCCACACCGGGTGCTCGGCGAAGGAGCCGGTGAGCCGCACCACCGACTCGCCGCTCGCGCGCAGCAGCTCGTCGAGCACGTCGAACACGAGCGCGCCCTTGTCGCGCGCCGCGTGCACCGACGGCGCGAGCCGGGAGTGCACGAGGTCGAGGCTGGCGACGCTGTACAGGTCGTCCTGCGCCGAGAGCCGCTGCACGAGCGCGCCGAGCAGCCCCTTCCCGCGGCGCTCCAGGCGCGAGAGCAGCCGCTGCAGCGTGCGCCGCGTGACGGTGCTCCCGAGGTGCGCGGCGGCCGCGTCCTCCAGGTGGTGCCCTTCGTCCACCACCAGCCGCCGGTACGCGGGGAGCACCGCCGCATCCCCCCAGTTCTGCTGCGCGCGCCGCACGGCCAGGTCGGAGAGGAGCAGGTGGTGGTTCACCACGATCACGTCGGCCTGCGCCGCGCGCCGTCTCGCCTGAAAGAGGAAGCACCGGTCGAAGTGCGGGCACTTCAGCCGTCCGCAGAGATCCGGCTCCGCGGCGACCTCGTCCCACACCTCCGGCTTCGGCGGCGCCGGGAGGTCGGCGAGGGAGCCATCGCTCGTGCGCTCCGCCCACGCGCGCAGCCGGGAGATCTCCGCCGCCACATCGTCTTCGAACAGCCCCGCGGCCGCGCTCCCCGCCTGCTCCAGCCGGTTGAGGCAGAGATAGTTCCGCCACCCCTTGAGCAGCGCGAAGCGCACCGGCTGGTCGCCGAGCGCGCGCTGGAGGAAGGGGAGGTCCTTCCCCACGAGCTGCTCCTGCAGGTTGATCGTGTTCGTGCTCACGATCGTGCGCTCGCCGTTCGCCGCCGCCCAGCGGAGCGCCGGCACGAGATAGCCGAGCGACTTCCCCACCCCGGTCCCCGCCTCGAGCAGCGCGACCCCGCCGCCGTTGTACAGCCTCGCGATCGTCCCCGCCATCGCGCGCTGGCTCGGCCGGTCCTCCCAGCGCGGGAGGCTCGCCGCCACCGCGCCGCGCGGGCCGAGCACCTCCGCCACCTCCTCGGGCTCCAGCGCCGTGACCTCGCGCTCGCGCGGGACCTCGACCACCACGTACAGCTCGCGCGCGTCGTTGTCGATGATCCCGAAGCCGATCCCGCCATCGTGCAGGCGCACGGCGATCTCGAGGTCGGCATCCGACGGCTCGAGCACGCCGGAGGGGTGGTTGTGCAGCAGCATCTCCCCCCGCTGCGCCGCCCCTGGGAGCGCGAGCACGCTCCGCACGTCGCCGCGCGCCACCACCCGCGCCGTGCGCACGACGCCGTCCTCGTCCACCGTCGCGACGAAGCACACCTCGCGCCCCCCCGCCAGCCGGATCGCCGCGCGCATGGCGGCGGAGGCGGCGGGAGCGACACGGGAAGCGGGAAGCGGGAAGCGGGACGCGGTGAATGTGGACAGCGGGGCCGTGCGACCCGCGCGGGGCCCGCGGTCCCCGCCCCGGCCCCCGGCACG
>CAMLEQ010000197.1 GCA_946479015.1 uncultured Gemmatimonadota bacterium
GAGGGCGCCCAGGTCCGCTTCGCGCAGGCCGCGGACAAGCTCCGCGCCCTCGCCGACTACTCCGGCGACCCCGAGGTGAAGTCGCTCCGCCGCGACCTCGATGCCGCGCGCTCCGCCAACCGCGAGGCCTGCCGCGCCGAGCAAGCGCTCGCCGAGAAACGCGGCGAGCCCGGCCCCAACTGCCAGTGAGATGGGGGCCGGTGATACGGGATGACGATACGGAATGAGAGAGTGACCCGTCGTTCGGAGGGGAGGGAGCGGTTCGTTCTGGCCCTCCCCTCTCTCTGTCCCCATCTTCTTCCCTGAATCCCCCTGACCCCTGACCCCCAACCCCCAGCCCCCACGATGAAGACGGCGCTCCGCGCAACCGCGCTCGCCCTTCTGATCGCGTGCGCTCCCGCCGTGCTCACGGCGCAGTCGAGCAGCGCGTACTCGCTCGACGACATCATCGGGCTCCTGCGGAGCCACGTGCCGAGCCGGCGCATCCTCACGCTCGCCAAGCAGAACTGCCTGTCGTTCTCGATGAGCGCCTCGGCCACCGCGCGGCTGAAGCGCGCCGGCGCGACGGCGACGCTGCTGAAGGGGCTCGAGGGGGTGTGCAACCCCGATCACCCGAAGGAGAGCGCGGCGACGGACAGCGCGCGGTCCGGGAGCGCGAGCGCTGCCACGCCGCCGGCGGCGAGCGTGGCGCAGAGCGCGCCCGCCCCGGCGCCCGCGCCCGTGGACTCGAACGTGAGCGTGAAGATCCGCGCCGCCATCGTCGGCGCCGACCTCTCCGTGCGCGCGCTGCCGCAGCTCGATCTCATCGTCATCGGTCCGCGCGGCGACACCACGCACACGTCCACCGATCTCGAGGGGGTGGCCGAGGGGACGTTCAAGGAAGGGGTGTACCGGATCGAGAGCGTGAACCCCGTCGAGGTGGATGGGTCGCGCTACCGGTGGGGGCTGTACCAGCAGTTCACGAAGGACATGCGCCCCGTCGAGCTCACGCAGAAGAACGCGACCGTGGAGGCCGTGGCGCAGGCCGCCCCCGCGGAGGCGCCCGCGTCGTCCACCGCCGTGGCCACCATCGGCGTCACCGCCGGATCGGGCACCGGCGCTCCGGGCGCCGACTCCACGCACGCCGACTCCGCCCATGCGGCGGGGGACAGCGCCGGCACGGCGGCGAAGCCGGAGCTCACCGAGCCGCCGAAGCCCGTGCGGCACCCGAGCACCGAGAAGGAGCTGTTCGGCCAGTACCGCACCGGGCTCTTCACCGTGTACGGGATGCGGCGCGGGAGCGCGTGGCTCGCCGACTCGAGTGGGCTCGTGGTCACCAACGCCCACCTGCTCAAGGGAGCGCTCGAGGTGCGCGTGCAGATCGACAGCGCCACCAAGGTGTACGCGCACCCGCTCGTGGTGGACGACGCGAAGGACATCGCCGTGCTGGCGATCCCCATGTCGCGGTGCCAGGGGTGCGCGGTGCTCCCGCTGTTCGACAGCAGCAAGACCGTCGCTCCCACGGCGGGGGATCGCGTGCTGGCGCTCGGCTCCCCGCTCAACCGGCTCGCCGTGTTCTCCACCGGGATCGTGAGCAACGCCGACGACCAGGGGGTGGTGAGCGACGTGAGCGTGGGGCGGCTCAACACCGGCGGCCCGCTGCTGAACATGGACGGGTACGTGATCGGGCTCAACACCAACCGCGAGACCGATCTCTCCGATGAGGCGGACGCGCGGATCGCGACGTCGATCCCGGTGTCCGCGCTCGCGGGCGCGCTCGCGGCGGCGCGCGACTCCCTCCCGTCGCTCGCGACGAAGCCGGTGAGCGACACGCTCCTCCCCGTGGTGCCGCGCGATCCCTTCCCCCGGGCGCCGATCGACGCCGTGAGCGCGCTCCTGCAGGTGGAGCTGCGCCCCTATCGGGCGGGCGCGGGGCCGTTCCGGATGCTGATCATGACGCCGCAGATCATGGCCTGGCGCCAGAAGCAGGCGGACCGGGCGCTCGCGGCGCGGAAGCAGCGCGACCCGCGCAAGGCGGCGCAGTGGAAGCACATCGACCCCGTGGAGGGGTGGCGCGACTGGGACGACTACCTGAGCGAGCGGCGCGCGGTGGTGATCGTGAACGTGGTCCCGGAGCAGACCGAGTTCCCGTACTACGACGCCGACAAGCTGCCGTCGATCGGCGACGGGAACTTCAAGGACATGAAGATCTACCGCGACGGCGTGGAGATCACGCCGGTGGAGAAGGTGAAGGTGCCGGCGGTGCTGAACGCGGAGGAGATGCGCGCCGCGGGGAAGGTGGTGCCGATGCAGGGGCTCTACGTGTACCGCATCGTGGACTTCGCCCCGCGCGCGGTGGGGACGGTGGCCAACTACACGGTGACGATCACCGACGCGGCCACGAACCACCAGGTGACGCTCCCGCTCGCCCCGGCGACGATCGAGCAGCTGTGGAAGGATTTCACGGCGTATCGATTCTCGAGGTAGAGCCGGGGGCGCGGGACGCGGGGCGCGGGGCGCGGGTGAGATGAGGATGGGCGACGGGGGACCGGCGAGTGCCGGTCCCCCGTCGCATTCCATGTCTTCCGCGTGCCGCACCCCGCGCCCCGCATCCCCGATGCGCGAGAGGGCGGTCCCACGGGCCGCCCTCTCGCGCGTCCGGAGGGAGAGCGGCGTCAGTCGTCGCCCATCGCGCGCTCGGAGGCGCTCTGCGACGAGGAACTCCCCCCACGGCGGGCGGCGCCTCGGGCCTCACCACCCTTGCGCCCGATGGCGGACATGTGCTCGCGGTCGCGGCTCACCGCCTGCCCCCCTTTCCGGCCGGCCTCCCGTGCCTCCTCCGGAGAGAACTCGTGCGCCGTGCCCTGCGCGTGGGCGGCGCGCCCGCCCTTGCTGGCGATCTCGCGCTGCTTCGAGGAGTCCATGGCGGCAAACCCACGGTTGCTCCTGCCCTGAGAATTGGTGCTGGCCATCGTCGGTACTCCTGCGTGTGGGGTTGTCCCGGGTCGACGAGCCGCGAGTCACGGAGGCATATCGAGAACGGTTCCGCGCTCCGCGCTACCGAGCCTCGCCGGCCGGACGTGGACACGGTGCAATGCGCGGGCCAAGATAATGTATGGGACCCAATGCATTCGCGGTTCGCCCATACAGTTTTCTTCACCGGCGCATCCTTCGCGCTCTCCCGCAAACAGCGCGCCGCCGCGCGCGCTTACCCGATGAGCGCACGCGCGGGAAGATCGATCACGCGTCGCCGTCGGGAGTTCCCCGTCCTCGCTTCCGCTGCTTCATTGTGCACGCGCCGAGCGCCGTTGGCCAGCCCACAGCCCAACCGCGCTCGCGAGACATCCGTGTACGATCGCCGCCGCTCGCGATCGCGCCGCCATCGCGCAGCATCGAGGAACGTGAAAGGGAGCAACCCGGGACCGCGGCCGCGGGCGTCCACCCTCCGTCCTCCGCCCCTACTCCCTCCCGTGCACGTACGCGTAGTAGGAGGCGTACCCGTACGAATCGTACAGCGGCACCCGCGCGTTCGGATCGTTCAGCACCGCGCCCAGGATCCGGGCGTCCACGTCCTGGAGCTGCTGCACCGCCAACTGCGCCGCGCGGCGGTGGGTCTTCCCCGCGTGCACCACCAGTAGCACGCCGTCCGCCATCGACGCCAGGATCGATGTGTCGGCCACCGGGAGCACCGGCGGCGTGTCCAGCACCACCACGTCGAACGATTCCTCCAGCCGCGCGAGCACAGTCCGCATCCTCGTGCTCCCGATCACCTCCGCCGGATCGTCGGGGACCGCCCCCGCCGTGATCAGCGACAGCCCCTCGATCGGCGTTCGCCGCCCCGTCCCCGCCACCGCCCCCTCCCCCTCCAGCAGCTCCGTCAGCCCCGGCGCCTCGGATACGTGGAAGATCGCGTGCTGCGAGGGGCGGCGCAGATCGCAATCCACGAGCAGCACCCGCATCCCGTGCTGCGCGAACGTCGCCGCGAGGTTCGCCGCCACCGTGGACTTCCCCTCCTGCGCGAAGGGGCTCGTGACCAGGATGGTCCGGAGGGAGCTGATCGCCTGCGAGAAGAGGAGCTTCGTGCGCAGTGTGCGGTACGCCTCCGCGCTCACCGAGCGCGCGTCGTGCACGGTGACGAGCGACCGCGACACGGGCTCGGCGGAGCGATCCCCCCCGTTCCCCGAAGCGGCCGCGCCCCGCCCGCCCCCGCCTCCACCGCCCCCCCGCGCCCCGGGGAGCCGGGCCCTGCCGCGGCCGCGCGCCAGCCGCCCGCGGCGCGCATCGAACTTGGGGATCACCGCGAGCCCGGGAAGCTGCAGCACGCTCTCGAGGTCCTCGCGTCCACGGATCGCCGTGTTGAGGTGCTCGGCCACCAGCGCCACGCCGGTCCCGAGAAAGAGCCCGAGCAGCACCCCGTACAGCAGCTTCCTCCCGAAGGGGACCCCCATCGGGATGCGCGGCAGCGCGGCCAGATCCACGATCCCCACCTGCCCCACCGCGGCCGCCTCCGCGAGCCGCGCCCGCTGGAGCTCCTCGCGGAGCTGGTCGCTGCTCTTCCGGTACGCCTCCTCGCGCTCCACGAGCTGCGCCTCCTCGGCGTCCGACGTCGGGAGCTGCTCCAGCTCCGCCGAGCTCCGCGCCTGCTCGCGGGCGAGCGCCGTCCGGCGCTCGTCGAGGGTGGCCACGATCCCCTCCACCGTGCGCTCCAGGCGGACGCGCGCCGTGGCGATCAGCGCGTCCACCCGCTGCACGTCGGGGTTCGTGGGCGCGCTCGCCCACCGCCCGGTGGTCAGCGAATCGCGCGTGCTCTGGAGCCGCTGCAGCGTCACGTACTGGTCCATCACGATCGTGCTCGCGCTCGCTCCCTGCGCCGACAGGAGGGCCCCGAGCTGCTGCACGCCGTCGCGCGCCGCCGCGCCACCCTGCGCCGACGACTGGAGCTGGCGCAGCACGGACGCGTACATGCGCCGCTGCGCGTCCAGGTCGTCCTGCCGCGCCTGGAGCCCCGACAGGTCCGAGCGCTGCGCGGTGAACTTCTCTCTCGCGCTGAAGCTGCGCTGCCGGCCGCGGAAGTCGCTCAGCGCGAGGCGCGCCGCGCCGAGCACCGAGTCGTTCTGCCGCAGCTGCTCCTCCACGAACTGCCGCCGCAGCCGCGCCTCCCGCGACGCGTCCTCCACGCTCGCCGCCTGGAACACCCGGAGCAGCGTGTTCACCACGCGCTGCGCCCGCGCCGGGTCGACGCTCGCGTAGCTCACGTCCACGATGTTCGTGTTCTCGCGCGCCTTCGTCTTGATGCTCGCCGCGAGCCGGGCCGACGCGTCCTCCCGGCGCAGCACGGTGAGCGTCCCCTTGCGCCCCTTCGGGCGCGACGCCACCGCGAAGCGCACCCCGTCCAGCTCGATCGGCGAACCGTACGGGGCGGTCACGCGCTCGCCGTGCGCTCCCACCACCGTCACCGACCGCTCGCCGAACGCGAGCGCCATCGGCGGCAGCCCCGCGCTGTCGACCACCGGCTCCACGATCGTGAACCCCACCAACGACCGCCAGCCGAATCCCTGCGTGCGCAGGCGCAGCGTGGGCATGCTGTCGATCACGTTGCCCACCACGTTGCGGCTGGTGAGCACGGCCACCTCCGACAACACCGGGTCGGTGGATGGGGAGGATGGTGCCGACTGGTCCTGGTCCCCGAGCCGGCCGGTCAGCTCGCGCCGTTCGTCGGTGAGCTGGACCACGGCGGTCGCCTGGTACACCGGCGCCGCGATCTTCGCGTAGGCCCACGCGCCGGCCACCGCCGCCGCCGTCACGCCGAGCACCAGCCACACGCGCCGGCGCAACATCGCCAGGACCTGCCGCAGGTCGAGCGGCGCGAGCGACGGCTCGGGCTCGTCCGCCTCCGCGCGCCAGCGGCGCTCATCCCGTCCCCCCGCGCGTGGCGCGGGAGGGGTCCGACGATCGTGGATCGGCGAGAGATATTGCGACATCGGTCACCCTGGTCTCTGGACTCGACGCGCGAACCCGAACGAGAGCTCCTCCCGCGCCGGGCGCGCCCGGCGCGGGAGGGACCCTCCGGATTCTACGATAGTGTCACACCGTCCGATTCGCGCCGTTTTCTCCCCGGAAGCGCTGGCGGCGCGTACGCCGCCGCCTCCGGCCGCGGAGCGCTCAGCGCCGCTCCCTTCAACGGCGCCACGCACTCCGGCACCAGCTCGCGCAGGCATCGCAGCACGCGCGCGCGTTCGCCGCGCTCCATCGCCGAGAGCAGCCGCCCCACGGCGTCGCGCACCGCCTCGCCGTCGATCTCATCCGTCTGCACGATGCTGATCTTCTCCACGCCGCTCGGCACCGCGTGCTCGGCCGCGCTCATCAGCTCCTCGTGCAGCTTCTCCCCGGGGCGCAGCCCGGTGAACTCGATCTGCACGTCGCGGTACGGCTCCAACCCGGAGAGGCGCACCAGATTCTCCGCCAGGTCGAGCACCCGCACCTGCTCCCCCATGTTCAGCAGCACGATCCGCCGCGCCGCCTCCGGGAGCGATGCGGCCTGGAGCACCAGTTGCGCCGCCTCGCGGATGGTCATGAAGTAGCGGCGCACGTCCGGGTGCGTCACCGTGATCGGACCGCCGGCAGCGAGCTGCCGCCGGAAGAGCGGCACCACGCTCCCGTCGCTCCCGAGCACGTTCCCGAAGCGCACCGCCCGGAACTCCGTGCGCGCCCCGCGCAGCCCCGGAAAGCCGAGGACGATGCGCTCCGCCACGCGCTTCGTGGCCCCCATCACGCTCGACGGCCGCACCGCCTTGTCGGTGGAGATGAGCACGAAGCGGCGCGCGCCGCTGCGCACGGCACACTCGGCCACGTGCAGCGTGCCCAGCACGTTGTTCCGCACCGCCTCCTCGGGATGCGTCTCCATCATCGGCACGTGCTTGTACGCCGCGGCGTGGAACACGTGCGCCGGACGGTGCTCCTCGAACACGCGCGTCATCCGCGCGTGGTCGGTGATGTCGGCCACCACGGGAACGATGTCGAGCTCGGGGTGCGCGCCGCGCAGCTCGAGGTGCACGAAGTAGAGCGGGCTCTCCGCCTGGTCCACCAGCACCAGCTTGGCCGGCTCCACGCGCGCGATCTGGCGCGCCAGCTCGGAGCCCACCGAGCCCGCCCCGCCGGTGATGAGCACCACCGTGCCTCCCAGGTCGCGCGCCACCGCGTCGGCATC
>CAMLEQ010000198.1 GCA_946479015.1 uncultured Gemmatimonadota bacterium
TCCAGACCGTGGGGCGCGCGGCGCGCAATTCCGAGGGGCGGGCGATCTTCTACGCCGACCGCATCACCGGGTCGATGCAGCGGTGCATCGACGAGACGAAGCGCCGCCGCGAGCTGCAGCGCGCGTACAACGAGGCGCACGGCATCACGCCGACGACGGTGGTGAAGAGCACGGAGCAGGTGCGCTTCATCACGCGCGTGGCGGACGCGCGGCACGAGCGGGACGGGGCGGCGGAGAAGCGCGTGGCGGAGCCGGCGGCCACCTACGCGAGCGAGATGGACGCCGCGGCGCTGCTCGAGATGCTCGAGCAGCAGATGAAGGAGGCGGCCGCGAAGCTCGACTTCGAGGCCGCGGCCGCGCTGCGCGACCAGATCTTCGAGGTCAAGGCGCGGCTGGAGGGCGGGAGCGCGGGCGGGGCGGGGAGCGCGGGCGCATCGCGCCGCGCGGGACTGGATCGGATCCGGGCGAGCCGCTAGTGCAGGAGCCGCATCATCACCACGTGGTCCCGCCGCTCGCGGCGCGCGGACGGATCGCGCTCGGGCGCGACGAGCTGGTGGCGTGGGGGGAGCGGTTCGGCGCGGCGGCGCGCGTCCCGCTCACGGTGGCGATCTCCGGGGAGCTCGGCGCCGGGAAGACGACGCTCGTGCAGGCGATCTGCCGCGGCGCCGGCGTCACGGAGCCCGTCACGAGCCCGACGTTCGCGCTCGTGCACCGGTACGCCGGGGCGCGCTTCCCCGTCTACCACCTCGATCTGTACCGGCTGGAGCGTCCCGGCGAGCTGACGAACATCGGGTGGGACGACATCATCGGCGCGCACGCGCTGGTCCTGGTGGAGTGGCCGGAGCGTGCCGGGGCGCTGCTGCCGCGGGACGTGGTGCCGGTGGAGCTCGAGCACGATCCGGACGACCCGGATCGCCGCATCCTGCTGGCCGGGTGAGCGCGCGCGCGACGCTGGCGCTCGACGCCGCGACGTACACGGGCTCCGTGGCGGTGATCGTCGGGAGCGAGGTGCTCGCCGAGCGGGACGTGGCGATGCGCGGCGTGCACGAGGAGCGGCTGCTCCCCGCGGTGGCCGAAGCGCTCGAGGCCGCGAACGTGACCGTGCGCGACCTCGGGCGCATCGTGTGCGGGGCGGGGCCGGGGAGCTTCACGAGCCTGCGCATTGCCGGGGCGATCGCGAAGGGGATCGCGACGGCGCGGGCGGTGCCGCTGTTCGCCGTGCCGTCGCTCGCGCTCGTGGTGGCCGGCGCCGAGCACACCGGCGCGCCGGGGCGCTGGCTCGCGGTGCTCGACGCGATGCGCGGCGACGTGTACGCGCAGCCGTTCGACGTGCGCGGAGACTGGAGCGTTGCGCCGCTCGCCGCTCCCGCGCTCTTCCCGCGCGCGGAGCTCTCCGCGCGTGCGGCGGCGGTGTGCGCGACGCCGATCGGGCCGGCGGAGCCGGTGGCCGCCGCGCCGCGCGCGGGCGGTGTCACGAGGCTCGAGGGCGTGCTTGCCGCCTCCGGCGCCGTGGATCTCGCCACGTGGGAGCCGGAGTACGGGCGGCTGGCGGAGGCGCAGGTGAAGTGGGAGCGAGCGCACGGACGCCCGCTCCCCGGTGCGTGAGGCCATGATGGCACTGCGGGAGACGGAGACGTCGAGCGGGCCGGCGGAGGCGTCCCCGCCGGTCATCCGGCCGGCGGCGGCGGGGGACCTCGACCGCATCCACGAGATCGAGCTCGCGTCGTTCTCCGATCCGTGGGCGCGCCAGGCGTTCGCGCGGCTCATCGGCGACCGGCGCGTCCAGTTCACCGTCGCCTGTCTCCCCGACGGGCGCGTGATCGGCTACCTCGTCGCGTGGTTCGTGATGGACGAGGGGGAGATCGCCAACCTCGCCGTGGCGCCGGAGGCGCGCGGGCGCCACGTCGGCGGCGCGCTGCTCGATGACACCGTGCGCCGCGCGCGCGCGCGCGGCACGTCGGCGGTGTATCTCGAGGTGCGCGACTCGAACGACCGTGCCCGCGCGCTCTACGCATCGCGCGGCTTCACGGAGGTGGGGCGGCGACGGCGCTATTACCGCAGGCCGGTGGAGGATGCGCTGGTGCTGCGCCTCGTGCTGCCGGAACCATAGCACGCGCAACGGAAATGGTGGCACCGCACCGATTTGCTGGCGTGAACGTCGGTGCGTCTCTATACTGTCGTCGGCGAGTTCACTCGCCATCTGCCAGGAGGAATCGTGAGCCGGAGCTTGAACAAGGTGATGTTGATCGGGAACCTCGGGGCCGACCCCGAGGTGCGATCGACGTCGGGGGGCAATCGCGTGGCGACGTTCTCGCTCGCGACGAGCCGGTCGTGGAACGGCCCCACCGGGGAGAAGCAGGAGAAGACCGAGTGGCATCGCTGCGTGGTGTGGAACACCAAGACTTCGCAGCTCGCGGACATCGTCGAGCGCTACCTCAAGAAGGGAGACAAGGTGTACGTGGAGGGGCGCGTCGAGTACCGGCAGTGGCAGGACAAGGAGAACCAGACCCGCTACAGCACGGAGATCAACGTGCGCGAGATGATCATGCTGAGCGGGCGTCCAGGCGGCGGCGAGGGGTACGAGGGGGACGGCGGCTCACGCGCACGGGCCGCGAGCGCCGAGCGGCCGCGCGGCGGCACCCAGGGCGGTTCCAGCGGCGGCGGCGGCGACTTCGAGGACTTCCGCGGCTCGCTGGAAGAAGAGGACGACGACCTGCCGTTCTGACGGCACGGGGGCGGGGACGGGAGTGACCGTTCCCGCCCCTCATCGTCTCACTACGGAGGAGCCGGGCGCCCGCGGCGCGGGGCCCGGCGTTCACATCGCTCCCTCTGACACCTGACCGATGGTGAGGCGTACGATGCGTCCGTTCACGCAGCAGGCAGGAGTTCCCCACCGCTCCACGCGCGCGCTCCGCGCCGGCGCCGTCGTCGCGCTCGCCGCGGCGCTGTCGGCCTCCGCGCTCTCCGCCCAGGAGGCGACCGCCGCGGGGCAGACGCACACCGTGAAGAAAGGGGACACGCTCTGGGACATCGCCCGCGCCTACCTGAGCGATCCCTTTCTCTGGCCCGAGATCTACCGCCTGAACACCGAGGTCGTGGAGGATCCGCACTGGATCTATCCCGGCGAGGTGCTCAAGGTCCCCGGCACCGCACAGGTGGCGACGGAGAATCGGGTCGAGCAGCACGAGCCAGAGATGCCGGTGCCCGCGAGCCCCGGCGCGCCCACCGTGTTCGCGCAGGGGATCGGCGGCAGCCGGCTCACCGTGTCGCGCTACGGCAACTCCCCCGCGCAGTACCCGCACACGGCGGTGCGCCCGGGCGAGTTCTACGCGGCGCCGTGGGTGGACCGCCCCGGCGGCCCCAAGTCGCGCGGCGTGCTCGTCGCCGCCGTGGACCTGCCGGGGATCGCCGGCGCCTCCGACCGCGACCGCCTCGGGCCGCAGGATCGCGCGTACATCACGCTCCCCGAGGGGATCGTGGCGGCGAAGGGCGATCGCTTCGTCGTCTATGACGCCGGCCCCGAGGTCGAGGATGGCGGCGCGGTGATGATCCCCACCGGGATCGTGGAGGTCGAGCACACCGACAACGGCGACGCCACCACGGTGCGCCTCGTCCAGCAGTTCGGCGAGGTGAAGATCGGGCAGGGGGTGGTGCCGCTCGACCGCTTCACGCTCGGGACCGAGGAGCGTCCGTCTCCGCTCATGCTCGGGACGGAGAGCAAGGTCATCTACATTCCCTCCGGCGCCGTGCTCCCCTCCGTGCAGCGCTACGTCATCCTCGATGCCACCATGCGCGACGGCGTGAAGGTGGGAGACCAGTTCACGCTCTTCCGCCCGCGCGTGAAGGCGGACGTGCCCGGGGAGGGGCGACAGGTGGTGCTCCCCGAGGAGGCGATCGCGCTGGCGCAGGTGGTGAAGGTCACCGACCGCGGCACCACGGCGGTGATCGTCGACCAGCGGCAGCCGGCCATCAAGGAGGGGACGCGCGCGAAGCTCACGGCGCGCATGCCCTGACGGAGAGCGCGGGGCGCGCCGGTGGTGTCGTGGGTCGCTGACGCGTCCGCACGCCCCCGCGCGACCCCGTGCCTTCGGGGCGCCGCCGGTGACCTTTCCCGGGGTGCCAGTGTAGATTGCGATCGAACGCAATGATCGCGATCGCTCATTTTCTCGCCATCACGTGCTACCTCGCCGCCGCGGGTCTGGCGGCGGTGCCGTTCGCGCGTCCCATTCGCGCGCCCGTGCGCGGCGTGGTCCTGCTGCTGACCGCAGGGATCGCGTCGCATCTCGTGGCGCTCGGCGCGTTCGTGCACGTGCACGGCCAGCCGCCGCTCACCGGGCTCGGGCCCGCGCTGTCGTTCGGGGCCTTCCTGCTCGCCGTCACGCTGGCGGTGGTGGAGGTGCTCGCGCGCGAGGTGAGCCTCACCCTGTTCGCCGCGCCGTTCGCCGCGCTGGTGACCGTCTTCGCGAACCTCGCGGGGATGGTCCCCGGCCACGAGCCGGCGGGGGTGCGTGGCGTGTGGCTCACGTCGCACATCGCGCTGAGCTTCCTCGGCATCGCGAGCTTCGCCACCGCGGCCGCCGCGGGGGTGATGTATCTCGTGGAGCGGCGCGAGCTCAAGTCGCGCCGCTTCGGGGCGATCTTCCGCTTCTTCCCGCCGTTGGAGACGCTCGACCGCGTGAACCACGTGGCCGCCGTGTCGGGATGGCTGGCGCTGACGGTGGGAACAGGGCTTGCCACGGCCTACTCGGTGGTCTACCACGCCGGCGACGCCTCCAAGGTGATCTGGGGGCTGGCGGCCTGGCTGGCGGCGACCGCGCTCACGGCCGGACGCACGGTGGCCGGCTGGCGGGCGCGGCGGGCCGCGGTGATGTCGAACGTGCTCTTCACCGGCGTCGTCGTGCTGTACCTCGCGCTCCGCGTCTTCGGCACGCGATCCGGCCAGTTCCTGTGAGCGGCTATCCGGTGGTGCTCGATGGCTCGGCGATCGAGGCGCTGATCGTGGGCGGCGGTGCCGTGGCGGTGCGCAAGGCGCGCGCGCTCCTCGATGCCGGCGCCCGCGTGCGCGTGGTGGCGGCGGCGCCATCGCCGGCGCTGCGCGCGCTCGCCGACGCCTGTCCCCGCTGCACGGTGCGCGAGGGGGAGTACGACGCCGAAGACATCGCCGGGGCCACGCTCGTCTACGCCGCCACCGATCGCGCGGAGGTGAACGCGGCGGTGGCGGCCGATGCCGCGCGGGCGCACCGCCTGGTGAACGTGGCGGACGACCCCGAGGCGGGGACGTTCGTCACCGTGGCCGCGCACCGCGCGGGGGACCTCGTGGTCGGCGTCGCCACCGGCGGCGTGCCCGGGGGCGCGGCGCGCATCCGCGATGCGATCGCCGCCCGCTTCGACGAGCGCTACGCCGTCGCGCTCCACGCGCTCGCGGCGCTGCGACGCCGCCTGCTCGACGTCGGCGCCCGCGACGAGTGGCGCCGCGCGGCGGATGCGCTCATCGACGAGCGCTTCTGCGACCGCGTGGAGCGGGGCGGCTATGCCGAGGAGGTGGCCGCGTGGCGGTGATCGTGCTCGGCGTCAGCCATCACACCGCGCCGATCGAGGTGCGCGAGCGCATCGCCGTGCCCCCGCACGAGGTGCGCGAGACGGTGCTGGCGCTGCGCGAGGCCAGCGCCGCGCGCGAGGTGGTGCTGCTCTCCACGTGCAACCGCACCGAGGTGTATCTGGTGGAGGGGGAGGGGGAGGCCGTTCCCGCCGTCTGGTCCCGGCTCTCGGCGCGCCTCGGCCGCGATGTCTCCGCACACGGCTACGTGCGGCGCGACCGCGAGGCGGTGGCGCACCTGTTCCGCGTGGCGTCGGGGATGGACTCGATGATCCTCGGCGAGGCGCAGATCCACGGGCAGGTACGCGATGCGTGGGAGCTGAGCCGCGCCGCGTCGCGCGCGGTGCTGAACCGGCTCTTCCAGACCGCGCTCGCCGTGGCGTCGCGCGTGCGCACGGAGACGGCGATCGCGCGCGGCGCGGCGTCGGTGTCCTCCGCCGCGGTGCAGCTCGCGAAGAAGATCTTCGGATCGCTCCAGGGGCGGCGCGCGATGGTGCTCGGCGCCGGGGACATGGCCGACCTCGCGCTCGAGTGCCTGGTGAGCGAGGGGGTGCGCACCGCGATCGTCGCCAACCGCACCTTCGAGCGCGCGCAGGAGCTCGCGGCGCGCCACGGCGCGGTCGCGTTGCATTATGATCAGTGCTGGGAGCGGCTGCACGAGGTGGATGTGCTCCTCTGCTCCACCGCCGCCCCCCACGCCATCGTGGAGCGCGCGCACGTCGAGCGCACGCTCAGGGTGCGCGGCGACCGTCCGCTGTGCATCTTGGACATCGCGCTGCCGCGCGACGTCGATGCGGCCGTGGGGTCGCTCGACAACGTGTTCCTCTACGACCTGGACGACCTGCAGGCCGTGGTGGCGGCGAACCTCGAGCGGCGGCGCGAGGAGCTGCCGAGCGCCGAACAGGTGATCGCCGCCGAGGTGGACGGGTACTGGAACTGGCTCGCCGGCCTCGCCGCGGTTCCGGTGCTCAAGACGTTCCGCTCGCAGATGGACCGTGTGCGCGAGGATGAGCTGGCGCGCGCGTTGCGGAAGCTCGGCCACCTTGCGCCGGACGACCGCCAGGCCGTCGAACATTTTTCCCGAGCCCTGATGAACAAGTTCCTTCACGAACCCAGCGTGCGGCTGCGCGCCGCCTCCGCCAACGGCCACGGTCTCGCGATCGTGGATGCGCTTCGCTACCTGTTCGCGCTCGAGGCGGATGGGACCACCGACGATGCCGCCGGGCCGGCGGCCACCGACGAGGAGCGCTGAGTCATGGGGCGACGCGTACTCATCACGGGCGGTGCGGGGTTCATCGGCTCGCACGTCGCCGACGCCTTCCTCGCCGACGGCTGGGAGGTGTCGGTGCTCGACAACCTGTCCACCGGCAAGCGCGCGCAGGTGCCGGATGGCGCCGCGTTCCATCATCTCGACATCGGCGACGCGGAGGCGGCGCGCCTGGTGCGCGAGGAGCGCTTCGATGCGCTCTGCCACCTGGCGGCGCAGATCGACGTGCGGAAGAGCGTCGCCGATCCGGCGCGCGACGCGATGCTGAACGTCGTGGGATCGCTCAACCTGCTCGAGGCGG
>CAMLEQ010000199.1 GCA_946479015.1 uncultured Gemmatimonadota bacterium
GCCGCATCGCCGCTCTCGAAGCAGCGTAGCTGCGCCTCGAGCTCGTAGTCGAGCATCTCGGGGAGCGACCGGTCGAGCGACTCGTAGACGGCGCGCTTCGCGAGGGCGAGGGCCAACGCCGGCTTCTCCACCAGCGCGCGCGCCACCGCCATCGTCTCCGCCGCCAGCGCGCCGTGCGGCACCACCTTGTTGAACAGGCCGAGCCGCAGGCACTCGCCGGCATCGATGACGTCGGCCATCCAGAACAGCTCCAGCGCCTTCGCCGGCCCCACCAGCCGCGGCAGGAAGTACGTCGCCCCCCAGTCCGGGTGCAGGCCGATGCGATTGAACGTCTGGCCGAGCTTCGCGTGCTCGCTCGCGATGCGCAGGTCGCACGCGAGCGCCAGGTTCGCGCCGCCGCCGGCGGCGGCGCCGTTGATGCTCCCGATCACCGGCTTCGTGGAGGCGCGCATGGCGGTCACCACCCGGCGCCCCGCCTCCACCAGCGCCGCCATCGACTCCACGTCGCGGCGCTCGATCAGCTCGGCCATGTAACCGATGTCGGCGCCGGCACAGAACGCGCGCCCCGCGCCGGTGAGCACGATCACGCGCACGTCCGGATCGCGCTCCAGCGCCTCGAACGCCTCGCCCAGCTCCTGCCGCATGCGCCCGGCGAACGCGTTGAGCCTGTCCGGGCGATTGAGCGTGAGCGTGCCCACGCCGTCGGCGCGCTCCACGAGGATGTGCTCCCAGGTCATGCGATGCGCTCCACGATGGTGGCGATCCCCTGGCCGACGCCGATGCACATCGTCGCCAGCCCGTAGCGCGCGCCGCGGCGTCGCAGCTCGTGCACGAGCGTGGTGAGCACGCGCGCGCCGGAGGCGCCGAGCGGGTGCCCGAGCGCGATCGCGCCGCCGTTCACGTTCACGCGCGCCGGGTCCAGGGCGAGCTCGCGCATGCAGGCGATCGCCTGCGACGCGAACGCCTCGTTGAGCTCCACCAGATCCATCGCGCCGATCTCCAGCCCCGCGCGCTCGAGCGCGCGCCGCACGGCGGGGATGGGACCGAGCCCCATCACCTCGGGCGAGACGCCGGCCACCGCCGACGCGACGATCCGCGCCATGGGCGCGAGTCCCGCCGCACGCGCCGCGGCGGCGGACATCACCAGCAGCGCGCTCGCGCCATCGTTGATGCCGCTCGACGTCCCAGCGGTCACCGTGCCGCCATCGGGACGGAACGCCGGTCGCATCCCGCGCAGTCGCTCGAGCGTCGTCTCCGGGCGCGGGTGCTCGTCGCGCTCCACGAGCGCGCGCTCGCCGCGCGCCCCCGGCACCGCCACCGGAACGAGCTCGTCGGCGAAGCGCCCCTCGGCCATCGCGCACGCCGCGCGGCGCTGGCTCTCGAGCGCGAACGCATCCTGCTCCTCGCGCCCGATCCCGCAGCGGCGCGCGACCTCCTCCGCCGTCTCGCCGAGCGAGATCGTCCACTCCGCGGGGAGGCGCGGATTCGTGAACCGCCACCCGACCGTGGTGTCCGCCGCCGCCGGCACGCCGCGGGCGAACGGCGCCTCGGGCTTCAGCATCACCCAGGGCGCGCGCGACATGCTCTCCACTCCTCCGGCGATGAAGCAGTCGCCCTCGCCGGCGCGGATCGCCTGCGAGGCGCTCACCACCGCCTGGAGGCCGGAGCCGCACAGACGGTTCACCGTCTGCCCCGGCACCTCCACCGGCAGCGCCGCCAGCAGCAGCGCCATGCGCGCCACGTTGCGGTTGTCTTCCCCCGCCTGGTTGGCGCACCCGAGGATCACGTCGTCGATGAGGCCGGCATCCACTGGTGCGCGGTCGAGCAGCCCGCGGATCGCTGCCGCCGCGAGATCGTCGGGGCGCACGCGCGCCAGCGCGCCCCCGTGTCGCCCCACGGGGGTGCGCACCGCCGCCACGATCACTGCCTCGCGCGCGTCAGCCATGCCGCCTCACGAGAGATCCACCCACACCGACTTCACCTGCGTGTAGCCCTCCAGCGCGTGCACGCCCAGGTCGCGCCCGAACCCCGACTGCTTGAATCCGCCGAAGGGAGATGCCGCGTCGTACATGTTGTACGTGTTGATCCACACCGTCCCCGCGCGCACGGCGCGCGCCGCGCGGAGCGCCTTCTTGATGTCGCGCGTCCAGATCCCCGCGGCGAGGCCGTAGATCGTCGCGTTCGCCAGCTCGGCCGCCCCCTCCACGCCGTCGGCGAAGGTCATCATCGCGAGCACGGGACCGAAGATCTCCTCCCGCGCGATCGTCATCTCGGGCTGCACGTCGCCGAAGACCGTCGGCGCCACGAAGTACCCTCTCCCCTGGACCGTCGTGCGCTCGCCGCCCGCGAGCAGCGTCGCCCCCTCGTGCCGGCCGCTCTCGATGTAGCCGAGCACGCGCTCCATCTGCCGCCGCGAGACGATCGCGCCGAGCCGGGTCTTCGGATCGAGCGGATCGCCGGCGACCATGCGCTTCGCCCGCTCCAGGAGCTTCGCCTGCAGCGCTTCGCGCGCCGGCTCCTCCACCAGCAGCCGCGAGCCGGCGGCGCACACCTCCCCCTTGCCGTAGAAGATCCCGGTGAGCGCGCCACGGGCCGCCGCGTCGAGATCGGCGTCGGCGAACACGATGTTCGGCGACTTCCCGCCGAGCTCGAGCGACACCTTCTTCACCGTCGCCGCCGCCTCGCGCATGATCTCCTTGCCCACCTCCGTGGACCCGGTGAACGCGATCTTGTCCACCTCCGGGTGGCGGGCGAGCGCCGCGCCGGCGCTCGGGCCGAAACCGGGCACGCAGTTGAACGCGCCCGGCGGAAAGCCCGCCTCCAGCGCCAGCTCCGCCAGCCGCAGGGCGGTGAACGGGGTCTGCTCCGCCGGCTTGAGCACGATGGTGTTCCCGCACGCCAGCGCGGGGGCGACCTTCCAGGCCGCGAGCGACATCGGGAAGTTCCACGGCACGATCGCGCCCACCACGCCGACCGGCTCGCGCAGCGTGTAGTTCAGGAATGGACCATCCACGGGGATCGTCTCGCCGTGGATCTTGTCCGCCCAGCCGCCGTAGTAGCGGAAGGTGTCGGCGGTGAGCTTCACGTCGATCGCCGACTCGAAGAGCGGCTTCCCGTTGTTCAGCGTCTCCAGGCGCGCCAGCTCGTCCCTGTGCTCCAGACAGAGCTCGCCGAGGCGGTGCAGCATCTCCCCACGGCGCCGCGCGCTCGCGGCGCGCCACCGCTCGCTCTCGAACGTCTCCCGCGCCGAGCGGACCGCCCGGTCGATGTCCTCGGTGTGTCCCTCCGCCACCCGGGCCAGTTCCTCCTCCGTGGCCGGGTTCACCACCGGGAACGTCCTCCCGCCGACGGCATCCACCGCCTCGCCATGGATGACCAGCTTCGTGGGGAAGCGGTCGGTCGCCTGCGCGGTCATCGCCCGTCCTCCGGCTGCGCCCTCTCGCGGGTGCCGCGCACGGTGGTCACCGCCCTTTGAACTCGGGCTGCCGCTTCTCCACGTACGCGCCGATCCCTTCCTTGGCGTCGCCGCTCTTGAAGAGCAGGCTCTGGAGCTCGCGCTCGATCGCCAGCCCGTACTCCAGCGGGATCTCCGCTCCCGACTGCACCGAGCGCTTGATGTGTCCCACCGCCATCGCCGCCTTGTTCGGCAGGCAGAACTGGCGCGCGTACAGCATCACGTTCTCCCACCACTCGTCCTTCGGGTACACCTCGTTCACGATCCCCAGCGACTGCCCCTCCTCGAAGGAGAAGGTGCGGCCGGTGCACATCAGCTCGATCGCCTTCGCCTTGCCCACCAGCCGGGCGAGCCGCTGCGTCCCTCCGGTGCCGGGGAGCACGCCGAGGTTCACCTCGGGGAGACCGATCTTCCCCGCGTCCTGCTTCGCGATGCGGATGTCGCACGCCATCGCGATCTCCAGTCCGCCCCCCACGCAGTGCCCGTTGAGCGCCGCGATCACCAGCTTCGGCGTCTGCTCGAGGCGGCTCAGCGTCTCGTTGGCGTGCAGGCAGAAGTAGTACTTGAAGGTGGGATCCACCTCGTTGAGCATTTTGATGTTCGCGCCGGCGGAGAAGAACTTGTTCCCCGCGCCGCGCAGCACGATCACCTGCACGTCGTTGTCGAAGCGCGCCCGGAGGATGCAGTCGTCGAGCTGCCGCATCATCGCGTGCGTGTACGTGTTCGCCGGCGGGTCGTTCAGCTCGAGGATGGCGAGGTTGCCATCCTTGCGGTACGTCACGAGCGCCGTCGTGTCGCGATCGGTGATTGTCGCCGTTGCCATCGCACGCCTCGAAGTGTCCGTGGGGGAGGGAAGATCACCCGGCCGCCGGCTGCGGGAGCACCGCGTCGGACACCGGAAGACCGACGTAGCCGCCGAGGAAGAGCCGGCACACGTTCTGGCTCAGGAGCTCGACGCCGACGTCACCGAGAGGGTCGTACCAGTTGTAGATCCAGTTCATCATGCCGAACAGGGAGTACGCCGCCACGCGCCGGTTCACGTGCGCGGGGCCGTGCGTGTGCTCCAACTCGGCCAGGATGTCCATCAGCGCACGGGTGTACTCGTGCTTCATGTCCGTCACTCGATGCAGGTACTCGCCGGTCAACGCCCCCGCCTCGTGCGACAGGACCTTCATCTCCGCCATGTGCGTCGCGAAGTAGTCCAGATGGTTGTCGATGAAGCGCGCGAGGCGCTCCACGGGGTTCGTCACCCCAGCGAGCGCCGCGTGCATCCCCGCCAGCACCGCCGCGAAGTTGCGTTGCTGGATGAGGTAGAGCAGCTCTTCCTTGCTCTGGACGTAGTAGTAGACGCCGGCGAGGGAGATGCCGGAGGCACGCGCCAGGTCGCGCATGCTGGTCTGGTGGTAGCCGTGCTTGGCGAACACCCGCGCGGCGGCCGTCAGGAGGGTCTCGAGCTTCTGATCCCGTGCAGGGCTGGCCATGCGGCACCTCAGGGGGTTCTCGAACGCTCGTTCAGTTTCAACGTACCCGCCCCGGGAAAACACGTCAAGCAAGCTCCGCCTTGCCTTCCCTTAACGTTTCCCGATGGCGATCGTCTCACGGTGCGATGGGATGCCTGAGCCCCCGATGACGGTCGAGGAACCGAGCGATGCCGCGCTCATCGCGCGCTGGGGGGCGGGGGACCAGCGGGCGGCGACGCTGCTGGTCGGGCGCCACGCCCAGGCGGTGGCGCGCTTCGTCGCGAGCCTCGGCGAGCGGCAGGAGGTGGACGAGGTGGTGCAGGACACCTTCGTGCGCGCGTTCGGATCGCTGGACGGCTTTCGCGCGGAGAGCTCGCTCAGGACGTGGCTGTTCACCATCGCGCGCAACCTGGTGCGGGATCGCGTCCGGACCCGGCGCCTCCGGCGCGAGCACGTGCCGATCGCCGAGGAGGATGCGGCCACCGAGCACGATGCGCTCGACGCGGCGGTGGCGGAGGAGACGGAGGCGCGCATGCGCGCGGCGGTGGCGCGGCTGTCGCCGATGCAGCGCGAGGTGTTCACGCTCCGGGTGACGGAGGGGATGTCGTACAAGGAGATCGCCGAGGTGGTGGGGAGCACGGAGGGAGCGGCCCGCGTGCACTATCACAACGCGATGCGAGCGATCAAGGAGCTGCTGAATGACTGACTGCCCGCGCGGGGACGTGCGCGACCTGCTCCCCGACCTGCTGCACGACCGGCTCGACGCGGACGCGCGCGCCGAGGTGGAGCGCCACGTGGCGCGCTGCCCCGAGTGCGCCGCGGAGCTGGAGCTGCTGCGCGCGATGCGCGGGGCGCTGTCGCGCGCGCCGATGGTGGACGCGGCGGCCATCGCCGCGGCGGTCGCCCGCGCCGGCGCGATCCCCGCGGCCGAAGACTTGAGGCGGGACTCGAAGCCGCCTACCGGTCGAGTGATGGGGGATTTTGAGTCCCCTGCGTCCGGGAGGGGCGTGGGCGCGCCGCGGGGGGGGCGCTGGTCGCGCTGGCGCGCCGCGGCGGGGATCGCCATCGCGGCGGGGATCGCGAGCTGGGCAGCCGCACGCGTCGCGACGCACGAGCGCGCGCCACACGGCGCGCCGCCGGCGACCACGATGGCGAGCGTACCCGCGGCCGGGTCCACCGTCGCGCCGCGCGGCGACGGCGATTCCACTGGCCCGGCCACTCGCGCTCATGCCGCCCAGCCGCGCAGCGGCACCCCGAGCCTCCCCCGCCAGGTGGCGCGCGTGGAGCGCGGGCTGAGCGTCGACGGTGGCGTGAGCGATCTCCAGGACGCGGACGTGAAGGAGCTGCTCCGCTCCCTCGATCAGCTCGACGCGCTGCCGGACGCGGAGCCCGCGCCGGCAGTGGCGCCGGTGGACCTCGGCGATGAGGGGGCACTGTGATGCGGCGGACCATTCGCACCTCGCTCGCGACGGCCGTCCTCGCGGCGCTGGTCGCGGCATCCGGCGGCGCCCGGCTCGACGCGCAGGGGCAGGGATCGCGCGACACCGCAGCGGCGTTGGAGCCGCTCGCACCGGGCGGCGCCGCGCCTGACGAGTCCAGCGGCGGGCGGCGCTCGCTCGAGGCGCAGCTCCGCCAGCGTATCGCGCAGGTGGTGCGCGCGCGACTCCAGCTCGACGACCGCCAGCTCGCGCAGCTCGAGCGGGTGAACCAGCGCTTCGAGCCGAGGCGCCGCGACCTCGTGCAGCGCGAGCGCGCCACGCGGCAGTCGCTGCGCGCGGAGCTGCTGCGCGGCCAGCAGGCGGACCAGGGGCACGTGAGCTCCCTGCTGGACCAGCTCACCGGGATCCAGCAGGAGCGGCTCGACCTGTTCCGTCAGGAGCAGCGGGAGCTGTCCGCGTTTCTCACGCCGGTGCAGCGCGCGAGGTACGCGGCGCTACAGGAGCAGCTCCGGAAGCGGGTGAACGCGCTCCGCCAGCGCCAGCTCGAGCGGCGTCAACTGCGCCGGGGGGTGCGCCAGGGAGCCGCCACCCCACCGTAGCGGGAGGGAAGCGTTCCGACGTTCGGACGCCGACGATCGGGCGCCGCGCGTTTCTGGATGAGGCCGGACGGCTGACATCCGCGCCCCGCCGCGCTAGATTGTGTGACCGCGCCCGGGTGGCGGAATTGGTAGACGCAGGGGACTCAAAATCCCCCATCAGGCGACTGATATGCGGGTTCGAGTCCCGCCCCGGGTAT
>CAMLEQ010000200.1 GCA_946479015.1 uncultured Gemmatimonadota bacterium
GGTGCGGGGCGAGCGCCGAAGGCGCCGCCCCGCAGTCGTCTCCCGAGTCCCGATTCCCCAGTCCCGAGGCCCGCGCCTCCCGCGCTACAATGGCCTCCTCGTCGGCTCCCACGTCGGCATCCGCTGCCGCCGAAGCACCTTCAGCCAGGCGAGCATCCCCGCCACGTTCGAGGCGAGCACGAAGCCGGCGAGCGCGATCGGCAGGGGGACGCGACGTGCCGCGGGCCACCGCAGCGCGAGCACTCCCGCCAGCACCCCGACCGTCACGAGGCCGAGTGCCCACAACGCGGCGGGCTCTCGGAGTCCCAGCATCAGCAGCCCCACCAGCGCCAGCGGGAGCGTGAGGTACACCAGCCACCGGCACAGCTTGTGGCTCACCAGCATGGCGGCGAAGGCGCCGTGCTGCACGGGATTCATGAGCGCCCGGAAATGGCGCAGCGTCTCGAGCCCCTGCGCCATCGTGCGCACTTTCCGCCGCAACTCGGCGCGGAGCGCGGCGGTGCGCGGCACCACGCACGTCGCGGCATCCACCGACACGGCGCGCAGCCCCTGCTCCCGCGCGATCAGCGCACTCGCGAAGTCGCGCGCCAGATCTTCCGGAAGCCGCACGCGCTGGATCGAGGCGCGCGCCGCGTAGCAGCAGCCGCTCGCACCGACGATGGAACCGAGCCGCGTCTCCAGCGACCGCACCCACATCTCGTATCCCACGTAGCCCGACTCCCCCCGGTTCCCCTCCCGCTCCTCATCACCCACGCTGATGTCGCGCCCCGACGCCACCCCCACGGTGGGATCGCCGAACGCGCGCACCAGCGCCTTCACCGAGTGCGGCAGGATGCGGATGGAGGCATCGGTGTTCACCACGATCTCCCCGCGGACGGCCCCCGCCGAGCGGTTCTCGGCGTTCGTCTTCCCGCCGCGCTCCGGCACGCGGAAGAGCTCCACCCCCACCCCCCGCGCCGCGTACTCCCGGACGATGTCATCGGTGCCATCGGTGGACGCGTCGGAGGCGATCAGGATCTGGCGGCGGTCCGCCGGGTAGTCGATCGCGAGCAGGCTCTCGATGAGCGGCCGGATGCGCCGCTCCTCGTTGTACGCGGGGACGGCGATCGTGATGAACGGCCACTCCTCCGGATCGCGGTCCGGCGAGGGAGCGCGCGTCCCGCGCGATGCGATCCAGAGCAGCGCCGGATACACGAGGTACGCGTACGCGAAGATCACGAACGGGAGCGCCACGAGCGCGATGGCGAGCGGCATCACGGCTCCCCCCTCGACGCGCCGTGCACGAGAGCGCGATAGAGCGCCTCGTAGCGGCTCAGCCAGGGGCCCACGGAGAACTCCCGCTCGAGCCGCCCGCGCGCGGCATCCACTCGCTGCATCGCCCCCGTCGCATCCTCGCGGACGGCGGCCAGCGCGGCGGCCAGCCCCTCGGGGTCCTCGGCCGGCACCAGCAGTGCCTCGGCACCGGTGACGACGTCCGGCACCCCTCCCACGCGGGTCGCCACCACCGGCACCCGCGCCGCCATGGCTTCCAGCAGCACTATCGGTATCCCCTCCGTTCTCGAGCTGAGCGCGAAGACATCGAACCCCGGAAAGAGCCGCGACGCGTCGGGGACGGTACCGAGCCACTTCACGCGATCGCCGATCCCCAGCGACCGCGCCTGCTCCTCCAGCGCCGCACGCTCGGGCCCATCGCCGACGATGACGGCGCTCGCGCCGGCGGTGAGCATCGGCAGGGAATCGAGCAGCACATCCCCACCCTTCTCCCGGCTCAGCCGCCCCACCCAACCGACCACGAAGTCCTCCTCCCCCACGCCGAGCAGCCGCCGCGCCTCGCCCCGCTCCATCCGAGGACGGTCGGGATCGAACGCGTTGGGGATGGTGTGCAGCCGCTGCGGGCTCACCCCCCTCGCCGAGAGTCGCTCGGCCATCGCCCGCGACACGGCCACCACGGCATCGAAGCTCCGGAACGCCTCCACCTGGAGCCACTCGTAGAGGCGGTTCTTCCTCCCTCCTCCGGTGAAGCCGTGTACGGTGGTGACCGTCGGGATCCCCAGGCTGCGGGCGACGCCCGCATCCGCGACATCGGAGCGGTAACCGTGCGTGTGGACCACGTCCGGCCGGAGCTCCTCGCACAATCGCCGTACGGCGGCGCGCTCCCGCAGGTAGCCGCGCCCGGAAACGGCGATCGTGGAGGTGCTCACCCCCTCCGCTTCGAGCGCGGCGAGGAACGAGTGCTCCCGAACGCCCGGATCCACCGCGCCGGCCACATGGACGCGGTGGCCGAGGCGCGAATGCCCCGCGGCGAGCATCCGCACCACGCTCTCGAGACCACCCACCTCGGCGGGCGCGGTGACGTGCAGTATGGTTAGTGCGCTGGACAGACGCTTCGAGTCCGTTAGTAGTGAATCGACACGATCGCGCGGGAACGGCCAAGCAAGGGCGATGCCGTCTCGCGCCCCGCGGCGCTCGGGCGGGCCCACGGGGCACGGCTCATGCTTGAGCTACCCGCGCCATTCCCCGGGTGCCCCTCCGAGGGGGCCGCTCGTCATTCGGACGACCGGCCTCCCCGTACAGTACACGAGCACGAATGCCTACCGAGCTGACAGTAGAAGAATCGCCGGGTCGAGCCGACACCACAACGCCGAACCGGTCGCTCGACCGCAAGCTCCTCACGGGCATTGCGTGGACGGGGGGGATGAAGTGGGCGATCCAGGTCGTGAGCTGGAGCGCCACCTTCATCATCGCCCGCCTGCTGACGCCGTCCGATTTCGGGCTGATGGGGATGGCAGCGGTGTATCTGGGGCTCGTGGCGCTGGTGAACGAGTTCGGGCTCACCGCGGCGGTGCTCAAGGGGCGCTCGCTCACCGACGACCAGATCGCCCAGATCGGCGGCTTCGGCATCGCGATCGGCGTGACGTTCTGCGTGCTCTCCATGGGCGCCGCCTACCCCATCGCGCGCTTCTACGGCGAGCCCGCGGTCCGGACGATCATCCTGGTCCTGAGCTTCAACTTCGTGTTCACCTCCATCGGCGTGCTCCCCCGCGCGCTCCTCGCCAGGGACCTCGAGTTCCACCGGCTGGCGTGGATCGACGGCGCGTCGAACCTGGTGCAGATCACGACGACGGTCGTGCTCGCTCTCCTGCATTTCCGCTACATGGCGCTCGTGTTCAGCAGCCTGGTGGCGAGCATGGTGGGCGCCAGCCTCGCGGTGTACTGGCACGGGCACCGTGTCCGGATCCCGCGCTCCTTCCAGGCGATCCGGGAGTCGGTGCACGTGGGGTGGCACGTCGTGGTGGGGCGGGTGGCCTGGTACACCTACCAGAACGCCGACTTCGCGATCGTTGGGCGCGTGCTCGGGAAGGCGGTGCTCGGCGCGTACACGCTCGGGTGGGAGATCGCGACCGTGCCGGTGGAGCGGATCAGCGCGCTCGTGGGGCAGGTCACCCCCGGGGTCTTCTCGGCGGTGGCCGCCGACCGGCCGGCACTCCGGCGCTACTACCTGGCCGTGGTGGAGGGGCTCGCGTTCATCACGTTCCCGGCGGCGGCAGGGATCGCGCTCACCGCGCCGGTGCTCGTCCCGGTGGCGCTCGGCCCCCAGTGGTCCAACGCCGTGCTCCCGCTCCAACTGCTCGCCCTGTACGGCGGCATCCGCTCGATCGACACCGTGACTCCGCAGGTGCTGATCTACACCGGGTACTCGCGCTACAGCATGTGGTACACCGTGACCGCGGCGGTCGTGCTCCCTGTGCTCTTCCTCGTCGGCACCCGATGGGGCGCTTCCGGCGTCGCGGCGATGTGGATCATCGCGTATCCTGTGGTCGTGCTCCCCATCTACCGCCTCATGTTCAAGATCCTCGAGCTCTCGCCGCGCCAGTACCTGAGGAACCTGTGGCCCGTGGTCAGCGGCACCGCGCTCATGACCGCGGCCGTGCTCGGCGTACGGGTTGCGCTTCCCTCGAGCGCCGGCACTCGCGTGGTGCTCGGCGCGCAGGTGGCCACCGGCGTCGCCACGTACACCGCAGTGATGTGGCTGCTGCACCGCGACCGGATCCGCGCCTTTCTCTCCCTGATCCGCCGCGAGCGGAGCGAGGTGGCTGCATGAGCGCCGACACGACCACGGGAGCCGGTCCACGGCTCGAGCCGTACGCCCTCGGCGGGACCGTCGGCGAGGTGCACTCGGATGCGCCGGGAGACGATGCCAGACCACTCCACCCGGAGGTGGGGGTGATCGCGCTCCCGCTCGACGGCTGGAGCTCGCAGTGGACATCGCGCCAGCAGGTGCTCACCCGGCTGGCCCGCTACTACCACGTGCTGTGGCTGAATCCGGCACCGGAATGGCGGGACGCCTGGCGCCGGCGCGCGCCGGCACGGGAGCAGCACGTACCGGGACAGCCCCCCTCGTTCGTGGTGCGGGACGCGGCCGTGTGGCATTCGACGGTGTATCACCCGGAGTGGCTGGTGCGCTCGGTCGTGCGCGCGCGGCTGCGGGCGGCGCGGGAGAGTCTGCGGCGCCGCGGGTGCCGCCGGTTCGTGCTCTACGTGTGGCACAAGGCGTTCGCGTCGGCACTCGAGTCGGTGCCGCACGATGCGAGCGTCTACCACATCTACGACGAGTTCTCGCACGCCGAGGTGGAGCAACCGATCGATCCGGCGGAGGAGCGGCTCATCCGTTCGGTCGACCAGGTGATCACCCTCTCCCCGACGATGTACGAGCGGAAGGGGCGGCTGAACCCGAACACCGTGCGCATCCCGAGCGGCGTGGAGTACGAGGCGTTCGCCCAGCCCGCGCCGGAGCCACCGGACCTCGCGGCGATCCCCCACCCGCGGGTGGGGTACGCAGGCTTCGTGAAGAAGCAGCTCGACTGGGAGCTGCTGCTGGCGCTCGCGACGAAGCGCCCGGACTGGTCGTTCGTGTTCGTGGGGGCGCGGCGGCCGCACCCGGAGATGGCGTCGCTGCTGGAACGGCTGGCGGCGCTCCCGAACGCGCACTTCCTTGGCTCCAAGCCGACCGCGGAGCTGGCACGGTATCCGCAACACTTCGACGTGTGTGTCATGCCGTACAGGCGGAACGATTACACGAAATACATCTCGCCGCTCAAGCTGTTCGAGTATCTCGCGACTGGCCGGCCGGTGGTCAGCGTCCCGCTTCCCGCACTGGTGGATGCTGGCGAGCTGGTGACGGTGGCCTCCGGGGTGGACGAATGGGAAGCGGCGGTCGCGCGTGAGCTGGAGCCGGATGCGAACGCGCCGGCGCGGCGCGCGGCGCGCCAGGCGTGCGCGCGGGAGAACGATTGGAACGAGGTCGTACGCCGCATCGCGGAGCTGATCGAGCAACGCCTGCGGAAGGGCGTGTCGAGATCATGATGCCGAGTCCGCTGTTCGAGCGTCCGCCGGTGGTCGCATCACAGCCGCGCCTGCTGCTGCTGAGCTATCATTTCCCTCCGGACACCACGGTGGGAGCGCGCCGCTGGGAGAAGCTGGCGACGTTCGTGAGCGAGCGCGGGTGGGGGCTGGACGTCATCACGCATGAAGAGCCGGTGGAGGACCGGTCGCGGCTGGAGGCGCTCCCCGCCGGCGTGCGCGTGTTCACCGTGCCGCCGGTGGTCCTGCCGGTGGAGCGTCTCGAGCACATCGCGTGGCGTGCGTACCGCGCGCTGCTCCCGGCGGAGCGGCCGTCGGCCGGCGGGAGCGGCGGGGCGGGGACCGCGTCGGGGAACGGCCGCGGTGCGGCACGCGTGCGCCCCGACACGCTGGACCGCGGCGATGTGCGCTGGAGCCTGCGCAGCCCGCGCGAGCTGATGCGCGCGTACTGGGCGTGGATCGAGTTCGCGCGCTACGGCACGTGGGCGCGGCGCGCCGCGGCACTCGGCGTCCAGCTCGCGCGCACTGGATCGTACTTCGCCGTGGTCACGTCCGGTCCGCCGCACATGACGCACGTGGGCGGGCGGATCGTGGGGCTGCGGGCCCGGCTCCCGTTCGTGATGGACATGCGCGATCCGTGGAGCCTCAACCAGCGGCTCCCCGAGAGCATGGCCAGCCCGCTCTGGCTCCGGCTCGCTTCGCGGCACGAGCGGCAGGTGGTGGAGAGCGCGGCGCTCGTGGTGGCGAACACGGATCCGGCGCGCGATGCGCTGGGGCGGCTGTACCCGTCCGCGCGCGAGCGCATCATCGCCGTGATGAACGGCTCGGATGACGATCCCCTCCCCCCCTCGCGGCGCGGCGGCCGGTTCACCATCGGCTACGCCGGCACCATCTACGACAGCCGCGACCCACGCAACCTGTTCCGCGCCGCCGCGCGGGTGATCGCGGAGCTGGGGCTCTGCCCCGACGAGTTCGGGCTGGACTTCATCGGCGTCTTCGATCGTCCCGGGGAGACGCCGGTGGGAGAGCTCGCGCGGCAGGAAGGGATCGCGCCCTTCGTGACCGTGGGCCCGGCGCGCCCGCAGGCGCAGGCGATGGAGTTCCTCGCCCAGGCGACGATGCTCGTCACCTTCCCGGGGTTGAATCTGATCACGATCCCGGCGAAGACCTTCGAGTGCGTGCGCTTCGATGCGTGGCTGCTCGCGCTCTCGCAGCGCGGCAGCGCCACCGACATCCTGCTGCGCGACACGACGGCGGACGTGGTGCCGCCGGACGACGTGGAGGGGATCGCCGCCGCGATCCGGAAGCGCGTGCTCGAGCACCGGCGCGGCGTGGTCCCCACGCGCGTCGCGAGCGACGACCGGTTCGGCCGGCGCGGGCAGGCGCGCATCCTCCTCGACGCGCTCGCCCGCTTCCTCCCTCAGGACGCGCGCGAGCCGCGCAGCGCTCTCGTCACGCGCTCCTGAGCGCGCTCCACGCGATCGAACGCCCAGCGCGCCGTGGACAGCAGTCCGAGGCGCGCGGGGCCCATCGCGGCCGCGGGATCGAAGCGCATCGTCCGCCCCAGGTTGCTGAAGCGTCCGGCGCGCAGCTCGGTGATGGGGTCCTCCGTCCCGGACGCCACGAGCACGCGCGTCTCGCGGTCGTTGCGGCAGTCGTGCTGGTCGAGCCCCACGGTGCCCACCACCTCCGGACGCGTGCGCCGGATCTCGTGCAGCACGCGGATGCTGCGCGGATCGGGGAGATAGCGCGTGTTGTAGCTCGCGTTCCAGACCTCCAC
>CAMLEQ010000201.1 GCA_946479015.1 uncultured Gemmatimonadota bacterium
CGGGGTCGTTGAGGTCCACCACCTGCTTGGTGTTCAGCTCCGACACGAACAGCGTGCCGCGGTTCACCGTCACGTCGCCGCCGAGCTCCGGACGCGTCGCGGTGCCGGCGAGGCGCACGTTGCCGCTCACTTCGAGCCGCGCCAGCGATTTCTTGTCCACCACCTGGAAGTTGCGCGCGCTCGCGCTCACGTCGAAGCCCATGTCGCGCGTGTCGCGCCAGTTGGGGATGCGCACCCCCCCCTGCACGGAGAGGGAGTTGTTCGGCTGGTCCCCGCTCACCATCGAGAGCCGGGCGATGCGCACGCTGTCCGGGGTGAAGGCGAGATCGGCGTTCAGCTGCTCGAGGCGGATCCCCGCGCGCGGGAGTCCCATCGCGCCGTCGTGGATCCCGATGTGCCCCGTGAGCAGCGGATGGTTCCACGTCCCCCCGACGTCGAGCTCCGTCGACGCCGTCCCCACCACGCGCGCGAACTGGGGGGACATCGCCTCGAGGAGCCCCAGGTCCACGCTGTCCGCGCGCACGTGCCCCTCGAGGGTGTCGCCGAGCAGCCGGTGGTCCACGGGGACGAGCGCGAGGTCCACCGGCAGCCCCACGTCGAGCGAGAGCACGCGCTTGCCGCCGCGGAACACCTCGGCGGCGCCGCGCAGGCGCTTCCCGGCGTAGTCGGCCGAGGTGGTGAAGTACGGGAACGAGACGTCGCCGTAGCGCACGGCGGTGAAGCGTCCCTGCGCCCGGATCACCGGCGCGGCGCGGGTGCCGTTGATGGCCACCGCGAACGACGTGGCGCCGTCGAGCGGGCGCGCGGTCTGGGCGAGCGCCGAGAAGTCGGCGAGCGGGAAGCTGTCCACCTCCACCGCGCCGCTCACCGCGCGCGTATTCGGGAAGTTGCCGCGGAGCGCGAGGCGCGAGGCGCCGGAGCGCAGCACGAGGGAATCGACGCGCGTGCCGACGGTGTCGAACGTCACGTGCGCCGGCGCGGCGAGCGTCCACGTGTGCTCTCCCAGCCGCGCGCCGACGCTGTCCACCGTGATCCGCATCGCGTCGGCGGTGCGCTCGAAGTCCAGCGCCGCGCCACCCGCGAAGCCGGCGGGTGCGCGCGTGGCCGCGGCCGCGAGCGCGAGCGTCCCCGATGCGCTGTCGCGCAGCGCGAGCACCGCGCCGGCGGAGTCCACGCGCACGCCGGCGACGAGCACCGAGTCGAGCGTCGCGCGCACCGTCCCCGCCGGCGCAACGGGCAGTCCGGTGAAGGCGAAGTCGCCGTCCAGCCGCTGCACCGCATCGCCGCCGTCGAACAGCTCGCGCCCCCCGAACGTGCCGTGCGCGGCCAGCGTGTCGATCGAGCCCGCGAGCACCCCCTGGGCGCGCAGGGTGCCGGCGAGCGAGTCGCGGATCGCCTGCTCGAGCGCGGCGCGCACCGCGGCCGGCGCCGTGCTGTCGGCGCGGGCGAGCGTCGCCGCGCCGCGCCGCGTGGGAGGCGTGCCGAGGTACGGCCGGAGCCCGCCCAGCGAGTCGACCATCAGCGACCAGCGCAGCGAGTCGCGCACGCCGGGCACCAGCCCCAGCGCGCCCTCCGCCGTCGCGCGCGCCGCGCTCGACTCCAGCCGCAGCGTGTCCACGCGCAGTCGCCCGCCGCCGAAGCCGAGCACCGCCAGCGACGGCGCCACGTCCACCTTGTCCACGCGCGACGCATCGAGCGCGATGCGCGCGCTCCCCTCCAGGTTCGCGAGCGAGTCCCCCCGCACATCGAGCGCGCCCCGCCCCGTGAGGCGCATGGACACGAGCGCGCTGTCCTCGAGCAGCACGCGCGGGTCGAGATCCGCCACCGACGCGGTGCCGCGCGCCGCGTACCCGGGCTCGGACATGTCCACGTGCCCATCGTACGCCAGCTCCCCCGCCGCGCCGGTGAGCGTGGTCACGAGCGTCATGTCCGCCGATGTCCCGCTCGCGCGCAGCGGCCCGGTGTACGGCCCGCGGAAGCGCAGGATCGGATACGAGCGCGCGAGCGTCGTGAACGACATCGGCACCGCCTGGAGGTCCACGTCGAACGACATCAGCGAGCCGTACGTCACCCGCCCGCGCCCGGTGAAGCGCGAGGGCGCGCCCGGGCCATCGCGCAGCAAGACATCGGCATCGCTGAATCGCAGGTCGGTCCACACCGAATCGAGCCGCGCCGTCCCGCTCGCCGACCCCTGCAGCCGCGGAAAGCTCGGGAAGAGATAGCGCGGCGTGCGGAAGTCGAGCGTCTGCACGTTCACGTCGAGGCCGCGGAAGGTCGCCAGCGACGGCTCCAGGATGTCGAGCCCCCCGTGCGCCGCGAACCGCGACACCGCCCCCGGCACGTGCTTGTCCGCGAACGCGAGCCGCGCGTCATCCACCGTCCAGCGGTTCAGCGCTCCGCCGCGCGCGCGCACGGTGCCGGTGAAGCGCCCCTGCCAGTCCACCGGGAACGGCTTCCCGTTGAACGTCCGCAGCAGGTCGAAGTCGAGCGGGTCCACGCGCACGTCCACATCCTTCACCACGAGCACCGGCCCGCCCACGCCGAAGGTCATGTCGCCGAGCAGATGCGACTTCGTGGAGCGCACGTCCATCTTCGTGATCGCGTACTCCAGCACGTGCGGGTCGCGCGCGTTGTTGTGGATGTGAAGCAGCAGCCGCCCGCCCCCGGTCCGGGGAAGCGTCGGGTACACCCAGGCGATGTCGCCGAGCGACATGGAGTCCGCGGTCACGTGCACGTCGTAGTGCGTCGGCGACGTCCCGCCCCACCACACCTTCCCCGTGGCCCGCCCCGTGGAGCCCGGGAGATCGAAGTGGCGCACGTCCAGCCATACGGAGTCCCCCTGGATGCGCACCGGCCCCCGCACGTTGCGGAAGCGGAAGGGGGGATCGGTCTCCTCGGCGGCGAGCGCGCCCACCGCCACCAGGCGCCCCGCGCTGTCCGGATCGGCGATGCGCACGTACGGCGAGCGCAGCTCGATGTGCGTCCAGCGGCGCGTCTGCTTCGGCCCCTCGCGCGTGGGGCGGATCTCGTGATCGCCCGATGCGTACGCGGCCTTCACCGCGCTGTCCCGCCGCGCCCCGCGGAGCGAATCCGGAGGCGACCACGACTCGGTGAGCAGGAAGGTGCCGTCGTGGATCACCGCGCTGTCGATGACGATGAAGTCGCCGAAGCGCCGTTCCGCCGTGCGGGGCGTCTTCGGCCCCTCGGGGAAGATGCGCCGGTAGTTCCACACCCGGTCGGCGTGGCGCCGCAGGTACACCACCGGGTGGTTCAGCTCGAGGTACGACAGCAGGACCCGCTTGTCCACCAGATCGCGCGGATCGTACTTGAGGCGGACCGGCCCGGTGGCGATGAAGAGCGAGTCCTCGTCATCGCGGATCGCCAGCGAGTCGATGGTCACGCCCGTGAACAGGCTCCCGCCGATGTGCCCGATGTACATCGACCCGCGCCCGTCGAGGCCGGCCGCCACCTTCGTGGTGAGCCACCGCCGCACGCGCTCGCGCCCGAACGCCGTCTGCGTGGTGGCCAGCACCACGGCCACCACCAGGACGGCGAGGAGGAGCATCACGCTCGCGCTCGCGAGCACGACCACGCGCCGGCGCGACATCGACTAGAAGGCCTGTCCGATGCTGAAATTGAAAGTCAGCCGGTTCAGGAAGGAGCTCCCCTGCGCCGGCGTGAAGCGGCTCGGGCACGCCTTGCCCGGCGCCGACTCGATGTCCCCCTGATCGAACGGATTGTCCGGGCTCACGCACAGCAGCTTGCGGCTGTTCGGGTCGAGCACGTACACCGCCCCCGCCTGCTGCGAGTACTTGTTGTAGGCCACGTCCACGCGGAACGGCCCCACCGGCGAGTTGACGCGCACGCCCACCCCCGGCGTCACGCGGATGTCGCGCAGCCGCGGGTGATCCTCCGGCCGGTTCCACACGAGCCCCGCGTCCGCGAAGAAGGCGAGCTGCACGATGTTCGAGAGGAACGGGGATGGGGTGCGGAGCTCCAGGTTCCCCACCGCCAGCGTGTTCCCCCCCGTGGGCGAGTACTGCCGGATGGACGCCGTGCGGTCGGCCACGTACACGTGTCGCGGCTGCCCGGTGGCCGAATCGACGACCACCCTGTTGGTGTCGACGTCCGATGGACCCACGATGTAGACCACCGGCCCGAGCAGGTTCTGGTTGTAGCCGCGCACGGAGTTGGGCCCCCCGGCGTACAGCCGCTCCTGCGGCGGGACGAATCCCTGGGCGCCCTGGAACCCCTTCCACTGGAACACGGTGCCGAGCTGCAGCCGCGCCGCGACCACGCTGCCTTGCCCGATGGAGGCGTACGTCGACACTTCACCGAGGAGCCGGTTGAAGTACGCCGTCCCTCCCGTGTCCACCGTGGTCGCGCCGATGCGCAGCTCGAGGCGCGCCACCGAGCCGCGCGTCGGGTTGAACAGGCTGTTCGTCCGGTCGCGCGCGATCCCGATGCTCCCCACCTGGAGCGTCGCGTTCCGCTGGAGCGTCGCGATGTCCGACAGCGTGCACCGGTTGAAGATCTGGCAGAACACCGCCGGATCCGCCTCCGTGCGCCCGTACTCCACGCGGTACCCCAGCGTGAGCGGCTCCCCCGGGCCGATCGCGCGCGGGTGCAGGTCGCGCGTCACCTGCGCCGCGAGCCCGATGGGGGTGTAGCGGATGAACGTGCGGTACTCCGAGCTCCGCTCGCTGAACAGCGTCAACGACGGGATGTTCCGGGGACCGAACAGCGTGGGCAGGCGGAGCGTGGCGCTCGTGAAGTAGTTGAGCTTCGCCGTGAACGCCGAGTCGTCGCGCACGATCCCCGGGCAGAGCCCGATGTGCGAGAGCCGGCCGGAGAGCTCGAGGCGCTTCGCCCCGCCCAGGAAGTTCCGGTCGGTGAAGCGCGCCTGCGTGCGCACGCAGTCGAGGTACGCCCACCCCACGCCCACGCGCATCGAGTTCATCTTGGACTCCCCGACCCGCACGAGCACGGTGAGCGAGGTATCGCTCCGCTGCAGGCTGTCGGGGATCTCGACGTCCACGTGGCGGTACGTCTCGAGGCCGTAGAGGTCGCGCTGCGACTCCAGCAGCTCGCGCTGCCGGTACAGGTCGCCCGGCGCGAACGAGAGCAGCTCGCGGATGGTGGCGGTGTCGATCGCCGGCGGCTGCCCGGGAACGCTCGAGGCCACCTGCCAGTCGATCGCTCCGATGTGCGCCACCGGACCCGGGGTGAACGCGAGCTTCACCGACGCGCGATCGGTGGCGTTGTCCACCGTGATGTCGCGCAACGGGTCGGTGGCGTGCGCGTAGCCGTTGTTCTGCAGCCGGTCCACCACCGAGTCGATGGCGGCCTTGAGCTTGATGCGGTCGTAGATCGACTGGCGGAACGGCTCGAGGGTGCGGAGGAGCCTCCGCTGCAATCGGTCGGGAACGGAATCGAGCCCGCTCACCACGAGCGTGTCGATGAGCACCGGCGGCCCCTCGTGGAGCTCGAAGCCCACGGCCACGCGCCCCGGCGAGGTGGGCGAGATCTTCGAGTCGACAGTGGTCTTGTAGTAGCCGCGCTGCCGGTAGAAGAGGCGGAGGCGGATGGCGTCGCGCTGCACCTCGAGCGTGTCCAGGCAGCGCTTGGCGCCGAGCGGCAGGTGCAGCACGCGCCGCGCCCAGCTCGACGGCGTGGTGACGATCGCCCGTTCCAGCTCGCTGTCGCTGAAGTGGGTGTTCCCCGAGAAGTCCACGCTCCGGATCTCGAGGTCTCCGGCGTCGCACGAGAGATCCTGCCCCCGCGCGAGCCCCGGAATCACGAGCAGCGCGAGGGCGAGGAGAACGCGCCGCATCACGAGCGCGAGCGGATCGCCGGCGCCCCGGCGCGGTGACCGGCGGCCGCGCGCGGGCGCGCCGCGTCCGCCGCGGGTTCGAGCGGGGTGCGCTGAAGGAGAATGCGCGCGAAGTAGAACGCCGTGAGCCCGGCACCCACGCCGATGCCGATGGCGGGGAGCAGCTCGGCCGGCCGAAGGTTCCGTCGGTAGTAATAGGTGGACGGCTCCCGCCCTCCACCGCGCGCTCGTTCCATGCCTCGCCCTCGAAGATGACGTGCCCCGACCCCGGCGCGGAGCGGCCGCGTCGACGTGGGCGTCCTCCGTCTACACCGCCTGCACGAGGATGGTGCCCGCGCCTCGCTGCTTCGCGCGCCGCTTCACTTCCGCAGCCAGCGCGCCGATGTGGCTCACCGAGATCCAACGGTCGGGCTCCACTTTCAGGATCGCCGCCGACAGCCGCGCGATCGGGAACTCGCGCGCCCGCCCTTCCCGGTCGATCCCCATGAAATGCCCCCGCCGCACCGCCTCTTCCCCCACCGCGCGGGTCGCCACGTCCACGAAGCGCGCCGCGCACTCCCGCGCGATCGACTCCGCGTCCCGCTCCGTGGTCACGGCGATGAAGTCGTCGCCGCCGATGTGCCCCACGAAGCTCCGCCCGCTCCCCGCCATCTCCACCGCCCCGCGAATCGCCTGCCCCATGTCGCGGATCACCATGTCGGCGATGGTGAAGCCGAAGGTGTCGGCGAACGGCTTGAAGTTGTCGAGATCGATGTAGCAGATCGCGAACGGCTCGCGGAGCTGCGCCCGGCGGGCGATCTCATCCTCGATCGCCTTCCCCCCCGGCAGCCCGCTCGTCGGGTTGCGGTCCCCCTCGCGACGCACGAGACGCAGGAGCGCCACGATCCGCGCCCGGAGCTCGCGCGGATCGAACGGCTTCGCGAGGTAGTCGTCCGCCCCCGCCTCGAACGCCTCCACCTTGTGCTCCACGTCGCCGCGCGCGGTGAGCATGAGCACGGGGATCCGCGCGGTGAACGGATTCAGCTTCACCGCCCGGCACACTTCGATCCCCGACATGCCGGGCATGACGAGGTCCAGCACGAGGAGGTCGGGCTCGCGCTCCTGGATCGACGCGAGCGCGGACAACCCATCGGACGCGAGGCTCACCTCGTGCCCCGCCGAAACGAGGACTTCGCGCACCATGAGGCGCATGTCCTCGTGATCGTCGACGCACAGGACGTAACTCACGATTGACGCATTACTTGAGGCCCGGTAAGTTCACTCGTTACACCGCCGCTGTCAAC
>CAMLEQ010000202.1 GCA_946479015.1 uncultured Gemmatimonadota bacterium
GCTGGTCGATGTGCTTGCCGACGAGGATGGACATCACGCCGAGCCCGTACGGGATGGACGCGAGCAGCGCGTTCCCCGAGAAGCCGCCGGCGATCACGTAGTAGCCGCCCGCCACCATCAGCGGCCCCCACACGATGAACGCCGCGATCTCCCCGAGGCCGAGCTCCTTCAGCGCCCGCGGCGCGGCATCGTACGCCCAGAGGAGCAGCGCACCGGCCGCCACCAGCCCCACCGCTGGCCAGCCGCGGAGCCGGATGAAGTAGATGCCGATCGCGATGGCGACGGCGGCGAGCACCATCAGCCCGCGGACGAGCAGACGCGAGCTCACCGCGCCGCTCAGCACCGGGTGCACCGTGTAGCGCCGGCGCGGCGAGTCGGCGGTGTCGTGCCCCCGGCGCGCGCCGAAGTAGTCGTTGGACAGGTTGCTGATCGCGTGCAGCACCACGTAGCCGACGAGCACGAGGAGAAACGGCAGGAGCTCGAAGCGACGATCCGTGAGCGCGAGCAGCCCGGCGAGGAGCGCGGCCTGGAAGGAGATGACGAGGATGACGCTGCGGGCCGAGTACAGGAACCGCGCGATCGGATCCAGATCGGCGAGGTCCTCGGCGAGCGGCGGATAGAATCCGGTGAACGCGCGCGCCCACTCGCGGGGGCCGCGGCCGGCTGGCCGGCGGCCGGAGGGGACTGCGACGCGCTCGTTGGTCACGTGGGTCATCGGTGGCGATCGTCGAGTGTGAGGCGCGCCCCGCGCCGAGGCACCTTTGCCGCGAGCACGGGACCCGCTCAAAGATATCCCTGTGCCGCGGCGATCGCTCACACCGTATCACGAGCGTGCCGTCGGGACTCATTGCCGTCGCGAGCGCCGCGATCAGCGCGCGCGGTCGCCGTCCACGGGGGCCACCTTGGAGAACGCGGTGCGCACCAGGAGCACTCCGCCGGGGCGCACGCCGAGGGCGCGGAGCTGGGCGACCAGCTCCCGTGCCGAGGCGGCCCTGAGCGCCGTCACCGCACGAAGATGGTGTCTTCGACCACGGGGGAGTTCCCCGTGTGCCTGAACACGACCACCGCGGTGCCGCTGGACACCGCCTCGAAGCGGAAGCGCTGCGTGGGCCCCGCTGGGACGACGGGAGTCACCAGCGACACACCAAGGAAGCGGACGCTCCGAGACGACACGATCGGGGGGCTCGCGTACTCCCCCGGCCCGATCGTCTGGAGGGTGACGTCGATCTCGGTGCCGCGGCTGACGTCGAGCGTGCGAGACTCGGTGCCGATCGACGACACCCCGGTCGAACGATCCGCGCCGCATCCGGAGAGCATCGCGGCTCCGAGCAGCATCAGCGGCGCGACCCGCGCCACTGCGCGCCGTCCAGCTCCTCCCCCGCTCTCCCGCACTACCATATTCGATCGCATGGATCCCTCCGACCCGTGACCGGTGAGCCGCCTCATTCCGCCAGCGAACGAACTTCCTCCGATGTCAACCCATAGATGGGCGGCGCGGTCACGCCGCGCAGTCCGAGCATGAGGTAGAGCTGCCCGCGATGATGCGCCTCGTGCTCGAGCATCGCCCGCAGCCACTTCCAGAGTGTGATCGGTGTCCCGGCCGGAGTGGACACCTTCCGATCGAACGCCTCCGGCGAGATCGCCTCGAAGATGGCGCGCGCCTCGGAGTGACAGCGGTCGTAATACGCCAACACCGCCTCGAGCCCGTCCGCCAGCTCCCGGCCGTGCCCGGGATACTGGTTCGGGCGCCCCCGCGCCGTCTCCGCGTAGAGGTACCGCTCGATGCCGGCCAGGTGCCGAACGAGATCGCCGAAGGAGAATCGCCCCGGGGCGGGCGCCCACTCCAGCTCGTCGGGCGGGATGCGGTCGATCACGCGCCGCGTGCGGCCGTGCACGCTGGCGAGATAATCGAGGAAGATGCGCGGATCTCGAATCTCCATTTCACCTCAGTCGGTGACGTCCACGTGGCATGCGTGCAGGCCTCGTCCACCGCGCCGAGCGACTGGTCACTCGCTGGATTCACTTCGCCGGCTGCGCCGGCACACTCGTGGTCCAGATGTCGCGATGCAGCAGCCAGCGATCGCCCACCTGCCGCCAGATCACGATGTACTTGCCATGGTCGGCCTCCTGCCCTCCCTCTCCGAGCAGGGTGTACCGCCCGACCTCGTAGCCCGTGTTGCCGAGGCCGTCCGCCTCCAACGTCTCCAGCCGCGCGGAGGTGAGGCCGAGCCCGAAGACCGATCGCCAGAACTCCTCGATCGCGGCGCGGCCGCGCACCTCGTCGCTGTTGGCGGGAAGGAGCTGCGCATCCTCCGTGTAGCAGGCCGCGATCTCCGCGGCGTTCCGCCCCTCGAAGGCGGCAACCCACCGCGCGATTCCCGTCCGGATGCCTTCGTGCAGATCGGTGGGGGGAGTGAGCGTGGCCATGAGGCACCTCCGCGTGAGTCGCCTGGAAGTCCGGCGCCGCCGCCGGTCGGCGGCGTCGGGAGCTTACCATACGCCGGTCGGGGTCCCCCGTCCAGCGAGCGCCGGGTCAACCCTTCACGGCATTCGCCTGTCCAACCCGGAGCGACCACTCGCGGCCGCCATCCACGGCCGTAGATTCTACATTGTAGAAACATCGCGCCGGAAATCACGTAGGACGAGCATGCACCCACCCGAGAAGCATCCCCCGCCCCTGCCGCGCCTCCCCACGGCGCTGCTCCGTCGCCTCCTCCCGCGCGCCGAGCGCGACGAGGTGCTCGCCGACCTCCGCGCCGAGTACGCGGAGCACGCGGCGGCCAGCGGAGTGGCCGCCGCCCGGCGCTGGCTCTGGCGGCAGGCGCTCGGCTCGGCGCCGGCACTGCTCGGGTGGAGCTGGTGGCGCGGCTGGACCGGCTTCGAGCCGCGCGCGAACGCCTATCGCCCCGGAGGCTCGATGATGCGGAACCTGCTCGCGGACCTGCGCTACGCCGCGCGCCGACTGCGCGCCCGCCCCGTCTACACGCTCGTGGCGGCACTCACCCTCGCCCTCGGAATCGGTGGAACCGCCGCGGTGTTCGGCATCGCGCGCCCCCTGATGTTCGAGCCGCTCCCCTACGCCAACGCGCGCGAGGTGGGCATGTTCTGGATGCCCGGGTGGTGGACAGAGGAGGAGTTTCTCTACCTGCGCGGCAAATTTCCGGGCTTCCGCGACGTGGCTGCCTACCGCCCGGGCGACGTCACCCTGCGTCAGGGGGACGCGCCCACCCGGCTGATCCCCGGAATCACCGTCTCCTCCGAGCTGTTCGACGTGCTCGGCGCGCGCCCCATGCTGGGGCGAGGCTTTCGCCCCGGTGACGATGCGCAGGGGGCCGAGCCGGTCGCCGTGATCAGCTACGGCCTCTGGCAGGAGCTCGGCGGGAGTCCGGCGATCGTCGGCACGCGGCTCACGCTCGATGGCGCCCCGCGGACGATCATCGGCGTGATGCCCCGCGGCTTCTGGTTCCCCGATCCCTCCGTTCGCATCTGGCACACCAAGCCCCTCGACCCCCAGGGGCGCAACGGCAGCTACGCCTTCGTCGGCCGGGTAGCGCCGGGGCACGACGTGGGGAGCATGGGTCCGCAGCTGCGCCGCCTCGCGGCGCTGATCGGGGAGCGATTCCAGTATCAGGAGGGTGCCGACAAGACGCTGCATCCGACGCTGACGCCGCTGCGCGACGCGCTCGTGGGGTCGATGCGCCCGGCGCTCGTGGCGACGCTCGCGGCGATGGGGCTCATCCTGCTCATCGCCTGCACCAACGTCGCCGCGCTCATGCTCGGACAGGTGGAGGGGCGCGGGTCGGAGCTGGCGGTGCGCGCCGCGCTCGGCGCGAGCCGGGGGCGGCTCGTGCAGCAGGTGGTGGTCGAGGCGCTGCTCGTGGGCGTGGGCGCCGGTGCGTTCGGCGCGGTGCTGGCCGCGGCGGGGTTCCGCCTGCTCGCGCGCGCGCTCCCGATCGGCGCGTGGGCCGAGAGCGCGACCTTCGACTGGACGATGTTCGCCGCGGCGCTCGCGATCGCCGTCGTCGCCGCGCTGCTGGTGGTGCTGGTCCCCTCGCTCTTCCTCTGGCGCGGCGAGCTGCGCGGCGCCATCGGGAGCGCGCGCACCGGCGGCATCCAGGGGCGCGGCGGACGCCTCGAGCGCGGGCTCGTGGTGGCGGAGGTCGCGCTCGCGATGCTGATCGCTTCGGCGGCGGCGCTCCTCGTGCGCAGCGTCGCCAACCTGTACGCCATCGATCCGGGGATCGACACGAAGGAGATCGCCGTGGTGGACGTGCTGTCGAACACCGACGTCGCCGCATCGCGGCGCGGGCGCATGGTGGAGGAGCTGACGCGGACGCTCGGGTCGCGACCCGGCGTCCGCTCGGCGGCGGCGGCGATGAAGATCCCGCTCCGCGGCGGCGGGGACAGCTTCGGCGTCACCATCGACGGGCACCCGGAGGCCGCGCGCACCTTCACCTACTTCCGCATCGTCACGCGCGACTACTTCTCGACGCTCGGCATCCGTCTGCGCGACGGGCGCACCTTCGACGCGTCCGACCATCCCATCGCCGACGACGACAGCACCAGCGAGATGGCCGTCGTGATCAACGAGGCGTTCGCAAGGAAGTACTTTCCGGGAGAGAATCCGATCGGCCGGCGCATGGGTGGCGGCTTCGGCGCGCCGCAGCGCGTGATCGGCGTCGTCTCGAACGTCGCCGAGGCGGCGCTCACCGACGAGCCGCAGCCGGTGCGCTACTACCTGGCCGGGCAGGCGCCGTGGTTCGGCACGCCGGCGACGTTCGTGCTCCGCGCCGCGCGCGGGGGCGACGCCGCGGCGCTGCTCGACGATGCGCGGCGCACCGTGCAGCGCGTGGCGCCGGAGCTCGCGGTGCAGAGCACCACCACCATGGCGCGGGTCTTCGACGCGGCGGTGGGCCCGGCGCGGCAGGTGATGGCGCTGCTCGCGCTGCTCTCCGCGCTCGCGCTGGTGCTCGGCGCCGTCGGGATCTACGGGGTGATCTCGCACTTCGCGGCGCGCCGCCAGCGCGACTGGGCGATCCGCGTCGCACTCGGACTCCCCGGATCGCGCGTGGTGGGGCACATCGTGCGCCAGGGCGCGGTGCTGGTGGGATCGGGGATCGTCATCGGCGCCGTGGGGACGGTGGTGCTGGCCCGGCTGCTCGCCTCCTTCCTGTTCGGCGTGGGAGTCGTGGACCCCGTCGCCTTCGCCGCGGCCGGCATGGGGCTGCTGCTCATCGGCGTGGTGGCGGCCTTCATCCCCGCTCGGCGCGCCGGCGCGGTGGACCCGGCCCTCATCCTGCGCGAGCAATGAGCGACTCCGATTTCGTTCCCCTGGGCGTGCTCGAGGAGCAGGTCCTGGTCGCGGTGCTGCGCACGCGGGGGGAGGCGTACGGCATGCACGTACGCCGGGAGATCGAGCGCGTGACCGGTCGCGAGCTCGCGATCGGCGCCGTGTACGCCACCCTCGACCGGCTGGAGGCCAAGGGGCTGCTGACGTCGCGCCGCGTGGTTGCGGAAGGGCCGTCGCGCCGCCGCTTCGAGGTGAGCCCCGCGGGGGCGCGCGCGCTGGCGGAGACGCGGGCCATGCGCGAGCGGCTCTGGCAGGGGGTGGACGTTCGCCGCCTGCTCGCGCTCGCGCGCGCGTGAGGCGGCGCAGCGCCGCGGCGGGCCGACGCGTATCTCGGGGGAGTGCCGCGCCCGGAGGGTCCGGGCGCGGCGTCTGTCACGAACCCGTCTCTCCGTAGTACCTTCAATCGCTCGAGCGGAACTTCACGGGGCCCGGCTCCAGCCGTATCCCAAGGAGAACGATTGGAATGATCTCATCCCGCACCTGCCCCACCCTGGCGGCGCTGGTCGCCGCGCTCGCCCTGGCGCCCTGCAAGAGCGCCGCGCAGGGCGCGACGCACTCCACTCCCGCCTCCCAGCCCACCGCGAGCGAGCAGGGCGAGCAGGCCGCCATCGCGAGGGCGCGGGCGGACAGCGTCAGGCGACCGTACACCGACGCGGACGTCGCGTTCATGTCGGGGATGATCCATCACCACGCCCAGGCGATCGTGATGGCGCAGTGGGCGCCCACCCACGGCGCCAGCCCCTCCGTGCAGACGCTCGCCGCGCGCATCATCAACGCCCAGCGCGACGAGATCGCCACGATGCAGCAGTGGCTGCGCGACCGGAACAAGCCGGTGCCCGAGGCATCGCCCACGGGGATGAAGATGAAGATGGGCGGTATGGAGCACGAGATGCTCATGCCGGGCATGCTCACCGCCGAGCAGATGAAGCAGCTCGACGGGGCGAGAGGGGCCGACTTCGACCGGCTCTTCCTCAGCTTCATGATCCAGCACCACCGCGGCGCCGTATCCATGGTGAAGGATCTGTTCGAGACGTACGGCGCCGCGCAGGACGAGCTGGTGTTCAAGCTGGCGAACGACGTGAACGTCGATCAGACCACGGAGATCGCCCGCATGCAGAAGATGCTGCTCGCCGTCACGCTCGGGAGCAACGAGCCCTGACCACTCACCCGTCGCACGTTCGCATCCCCCACCCCGCCCACACGGAGGAGAGCTCCATGGCATCACCGTTCCACGTCCGACATACGAGAACGCGATCCACCGCGCGCCAGGTCTCCGGGCTGCTGCTCGGCGCCGCGTTGTGCGCGGCGGGCGCGTGCGCGCGCTCCACGTCGTCCGCGCTGCACTCCGCCGGCACCGCGCCGGGGGGCGGCGTAGCGCCGGCGGGCGACATGTCCGCGGCCGCGCCGAATCCCGACCCGCGCGTCGGACTCCATGCGGGGCTGATGGATGCGGGGCAGGCCGTCTGGAACCTGCACGTGCTCTCGACCACGCCGCCCTCCGAGCAGTTCAAGGGGATCACCAACTCCGACCTGGCGTTCACGGGCAAGTACGTGATCCAGGGGAACTACAACGGCTACCAGGTGTGGGACATCTCCGACCCGAGCCATCCCGCGCTGGAGACGGCGTACGTCTGCCCCGCGTCGCAGAGCGACGTGTCGGTGTACAAGAACCTGCTCTTCGTGTCCGGCGAGGGGCTCTCCGGCCGCCTCGACTGCGGCACGGAGGGGGTGCAGGACACGGTGAGCAAGGAGCG
>CAMLEQ010000203.1 GCA_946479015.1 uncultured Gemmatimonadota bacterium
TGTTATGGCAGTGCTGTAGCTTGAGAGGGGGAAGCGCGCGGGGGGCGCCGGCATGCGGCCGGCGCCCCCGTCGCGTTCCTTGGTCCGCCCTTCCCAACCCCGGGGTCCGGGGTTCTCTAGATCCCCCCGGCCCCACGCCCCCGGCCCCCAGCCCCTAGCACTGCCTCCTCCGCCTCCTCCATCATCGTCCGGTGCGTCGGCGTCTCGCAGCTCTCCTGCGGCACCAGCGCGATGTCGAACACCTCGTCGAGCGTCGACACGCAGTGGAAGGAGAGGCTCTGCCGCACGTCCTCAGGGATGTCCTCCAGGTCCGCCTCGTTGTCCTTCGGCAGCACGATGGTGTGGATCCCCGCGCGGTGGGCGCCGAGCACCTTCTCCTTCACTCCGCCGATGGGGAGCACCCGTCCGCGGAGCGTGATCTCTCCGGTCATCGCGACATCGCCGCGCACCGCGCGCCCCGACATCGCGGACACCAGCGCGGTGGACATCGCCACGCCGGCCGACGGGCCGTCCTTCGGGATCGCGCCGGCCGGCACGTGGATGTGCACCTCGATGTTCCCGAGCCGCTCGTCCGGGATGCAGAAGCGCGAGGCGTGCGTGGCCGCGTAGGTGAGCGCGGCGCGCGCGGACTCCTTCATCACATCGCCGAGCTGGCCGGTGAGGATCAGCGACACGGCGCCGAGCCCCGTCACCTGCATCGATGCGTCCGACTGCGCCGGCGGGCCGTACAGCCGGCGGATCGCCGCCTCCACGAACATGATGTCGCCGCCCGCCGGCGTGTAGTACATCCCCGTCGCCACGCCCACCTCGTTCTCCTCGGCGGCGTGCTCCGGGTGCACCTTCGGACGCCCGAGCAGCTCGCGAACGTCGTCCGGCGAGATCACGATCCCCGCCTCCTTCATCTCCCCCGCCGCCAGCCGGCGCGCCACCTTCCGCGCCACCGCGCCGATCTGCCGCTCGAGCTGACGCACGCCGCTCTCGCGCGTGTAGCGCGTGACGATCGTCATCACCGCGTCATCGGTGAACGTGATGTTCTTCCCCGCGAGCCCCGCCTCCTCCAGCTGCCGCGGGATGAGGTACTTCTTGGCGATCTCCGCCTTCTCGCGCTCGGTGTAGCCGGAGAAGTCCACCACCTCCATGCGGTCGAGCAGCGGGCCGGGGATGTTCTGGATGAAGTTCGCCGTCGCGATGAACAGCACCTCGCTCAGGTCGAACGGGATGTTCAGGTAGTGATCGGTGAACGAGTCGTTCTGCGCCGGATCGAGCACCTCGAGGAGCGCGCTCGCCGGGTCGCCCTGGAACGAGACGCCCAGCTTGTCCACCTCGTCGAGCAGGAACACGGGATTCTTCGTTCCCGCCTGCTTCATCCCCTGGATGATGCGTCCGGGCATGGCACCCACGTACGTGCGCCGGTGGCCGCGGATGTCGGCCTCGTCGCGCGCGCCGCCGAGCGCCGCCCGCACGTACTCGCGGCCGAGCGCCCGCGCGATGCTCTTCGCGATGCTCGTCTTGCCGACGCCCGGCGGACCGACGAAGAGGAGGATCGGGCCCCGCGCCATCGCGCGCGCCTTGGCCTCTCGCTTGTCGGTGATCGGCCGGTTGTCCTCGTCGCTCGGCTGGAGGGTGGGGTTGGCCTCATCGCTCCGCGGGCGCATGGCGGCCGCGGGAAGCTCCCCGGTCTTCTCCACCTCGGCGGCGATCTCCTGCGCGCGGAGCTGGCGCACGGCGAGGAACTCGAGCACACGGTCCTTCACGTCCGGCAGCCCGTAGTGGTCCTCGTCCAGCACTTCCTTCGCGTGGTTCAGATCGAGGTCGTCATCGGAGCGCTTGTTCCACGGCAGCTCGGCGATCCACTCGAGGTACGTGCGGATGACCTGCGCCTCCATGGACTCGCGCCCCGCGCGCTCGAGGCGGCCGAGCTCGCGCTCCACCTCCTGGCGCGCGGCCTTGGGCAGCTCGAGCTTCGTCAGCTTCTCCCGCAGCTCCTCGATCTCGCGGTTCTGGTCATCGTCCCCCAGCTCCTTCTGGATCGCCTTGAGCTGCTCGCGCAGGTACATCTCGCGCTGCCGCTGCCCCAGCTCCTCCTGCACCTGCGACTTGATCTCCTCCTGCGCCTCGAGCAGCCCGATCTGCCGCTGCACGTGCACGAGCACGCGGCGCAGCCGCTCCTCCACGCTGAGCGTCTCGAGCAGCCCCTGCTTCTCCGGGACGCTGAGCTCGATGTAGCCCGCCACGAGGTCGGCGAAGCGCCCGGGCTCGGAGACGGAGTCGAGCACCTGGTGCACGACCTCCTCCGGCAGCCCGCGCTTCTCGCCGAGCTCCGCCGCGCGCTCCCGCGCCTCCTTGTGCAGCGCCTCGAACGCGGGATCGTGCTCGTCCACGGGGTTCATCTCCTCCACCGGGATCACGACCGCGCTCAGGTAGTTGTCCGTGGTCACGTACTGCAGCGCGGTCGCGCGCTGCTCCCCCTGCAGCAGGAGCTGCACGCCGCCGAGGCCGCGCTGCACCTGCCCGATGCGGGCGATGACCCCCATCGAGTAGAGGATGTCGGGGTTCGGCTCGTCCGTGTTGTCGCGCTGCGCGACGGCGAAGACCAGCCGATCCGCCTTGAGCGCGGCCTCGATCGCCCGGAGCGTCCCCGGACGTCCGGCGGCGATCGGTGCCGTCAGCCCCGGGAAGATCACCGTCCCGCGAAGCGGCAGCACAGGCAATGTTTGACGTTGCGCCATGGTCGTATCTCGAATTGTGGAAGCACAGCCTCGGCGGATTGCGCCGAATCGGAAGCGATCCGCACGCTCCATTCCAGTCGCGCGCCGGGACGCACCCATGCGCCATGGCCACGAAACCGGATCTCCACCATCACGTACGCTCAAGCACCAGCCGCTGCGCCCCGTTTCCGCGCGGGGGACAATGGTGACTTACGCCACGGCGGCAGGCTTTGCAACTTCCGGCCGCAGCTTTGACGTAGTGCAACTGCCACGGCGGCCAGATCGTCTTTCCAGACGGCGTAAGCCGTGGTACACTAAGCAGGTTGCATTCCCGCCAAGGACTCATTCGTGCCCGATCCCACAGCCCTCTCGTCAGACGCCGAGATGCGCGCACTCGCGGAGCGCGCGCTGTCCGCTCACTACGAGCTCGATCGCGAGCTCGGGCGCGGCGGGATGGGCATCGTGTATCGCGCCCGCGACCGGCGCCTCAAGCGCACTGTCGCCATCAAGCTCCTCCCGCCGGAGCTGGCGTTCCGCGGCGAGATCAAGTCGCGCTTCCTGCGGGAGGCGGAAACGGCGGCGCAGCTCAGCCACCCCAATATCGTCCCCATCTACTCGGTGGACGAGCGCGAAGGGGTGGTGTTCTTCGTCATGGCGTGCGTGGACGGCGTCACGCTCGCCAAGCGGCTGCACGACGAGGGGCGGCTGTCCATAGAGGAGGCGCGGCGCATCCTGCGCGAGGTGGCCGATGCGCTCGCCTACGCCCACGCGCGCGGGGTGGTGCACCGTGACATCAAGCCGGACAACATCCTGCTCGAGGTGGACAGCGGGCGCGCGATGGTCACCGACTTCGGGATCGCGCGCGCGGTGCAGGAGGGCTCCGACTCGCGGCTGACCGCCACCGGGGTGGCGATCGGGACGCCTGCGTACATGTCGCCGGAGCAGGCGGCGGGGGATCGCGAGATCGATGGGCGGAGCGATCTCTACTCGCTGGGCGTGGTCGCCTACCAGATGCTGACGGGGCAGCTCCCCTTCCAGGCGGCGAGCACGCCATCGATGCTCATGAAGCACATCACCGAGACCCCGGCGCCGGTGACCCAGTACCGCCCCGACGTGCCGCGGGACCTGGCGACGATCACGATGACGCTGCTCGAGAAGGATCCGGAGCGGCGCTTCGCGAGCGCGTCGGCGCTCTCGCTCGCGCTCGCGGGGGATGCCGGGGCGATGCCGCAGCACGCGGCCGAGCCCGTCGCCGCGCCCGCCCCGGCGGTGGGAGCGCATGGTACGTCCCCGGCCCCGTCGTGGATGCCCACGCCGCCGGTCTCCCCGCTCCCTGCCGGCGCCGGTCACGACGCGCTCGTCGCCGACCACTCCGGCCCCACCCCCGAGGACATCGCGCGGTGGTCGGCCCCCGAAGTGGTGGCCTTTCGCTCCAGCTTCGCGAAGTACGCGTTCGTGAACGCGGTGATCGTGCTCGCCGCCCTGTTCATGGACACGGATTTCCTCACCATCACGGTGATCTGGAGCATGTTCATGGCGTTCAAGTACTCCAAGCTGTGGGCGGCGAACTACGACTGGCGCGATGTGTTCCGCCAGCCGCGCGACCGGCGCCTCGTCGACGTGGTGCGCGAGACGATCGAGGAGACGCGCGGGGCGTTCGACCGCTCCCAGCGCGGCGCGAACCTGCCGCAGCGCCCGTCGCGCTCCTCGCGCCCGCTCCCGCGGCCGAGCGCGCCCCCGTCGCTGCCGGCCGCCACCGGGTTCGGCCAGTACGGCGGCACCGTGGCGCGGGCCGAGCACGACCGCGGCGAGATCCTCCGCATCGTCGGCTCCCTCCCCAAGTCGGACCAGGCGCTGGTGAACGGCGTGATCCCTGCCGCCGACGGTCTCTTCCAGCGTGTGCGCTCGCTCGCCACGTCGCTGGTGGAGCTGGATCGCGAGAACGAGCCGGGAACGGCCGAGCGGATCGAGGCACAGATCGAGGCGCTCGAGGCGCAGGCGAATCCGCTGGAGGTCGCCGCGAGCGAGGAGCGCGTGCGCCGGCTCGCGCTCCTCAAGCGGCAGCGCAGGGCGGTGGCGGACGCGAAGCGGCGGCGCGAGGAGAGCGCGGCCAAGCTCGAGAGCTGCGCGATCGCGCTCCAGAACATGCGCATCGATGTGCTGCGGCTTCGCGCCGGAGCGGTCGCCGACGCCACCGGCCATCTCACCGTGCTCACGGAGCGCGCGCGCTCGCTCGCCGAGGACGTGGATGCCGCCGTGCAGGGCGCGATGGCCGCACGCCGGCCCGAGCGCGGCCGCGTGTGACCGACCCGCTGCGCGACCGCGTCATCGTCGCGGTCGGCGACCTCTACGATGTGGACGCGGAGGTCGGCCGGGGAGGGATGGCCGTGGTCTACCGGGCCACGGACCTGCGGCTCCGGCGCGCCGTCGCCATCAAGGTTCTTCCGCCCGATCTCGCCTTCCGCGCCGACGTGCGCGAGCGATTCCTGCGCGAGGCGCAGACGGCGGCCCAGCTCAACCACCCGAACATCGTTCCCATCTATTCGGTGGACGAGCGTGGCGGGCTCGTGTACTTCGTGATGGGGCTCGTGGATGGCGAGAGCCTTGCCGCGCGCGCCGCGCGCGCTCCGCTCCCGCTCGGCGACGTGCGGCGCGTGCTCCGCGAGGTGGCCGATGCGCTCTCCTACGCGCACGCGCGCGGCGTGATCCACCGCGACATCAAGCCGGACAACATCCTGCTCGAGCGCACCAGCGGACGCGCCATGGTCACCGACTTCGGGATCGCGCGCGCCGCCGAGGCGGACTCGCGCCTCACCGTGACGGGAGTGGCCGTGGGGACGCCGGCCTACATGTCGCCGGAGCAGGCGCTCGGGGAGCGCGAGCTGGACGGGCGGAGCGATCTCTACTCGCTCGGCGTGGTGGGATACCAGCTCGTGTCGGGACAGCTTCCGTTCCGCGCGGCCAACGGCGCGGCGATCATGATGAAGCACATCAGCGAGCCGCCGCGGAGGCTGCGGGAGCTGCGCCCCGATGTGTCCCCCGCGCTCGCGTCGGTGATCGAGCGCGCGCTCGCGAAGCGTCCGGAGGATCGCTTCCACGACGCGGCCGCCATGCGCGATGCGCTGGCGAGCGAGGCGCCGGTCCCGCTGCCTCCGGCATCCCCTCTGCCGACGCCTGCGCCGGCGGAGATCCCGTGGCAGCACCGGGCGGCCGAGGTGCCCGGGCGACCACCGCGGCGCGAGTCTCCCGCCCCCGGCGCCGGTGCGCCAGCGGCAGGCGGCGTGCTCGCGCCGCCGCTGCCGCCGATGCCGCCGGTGCCCTGGCCGATGTCGCGTCGCGCCGCGGCGCGCGAGATGCGCCGCCAGCGGGAGGATGCGGAGCTCGCGCGCTTCGAGTCGCGGCCGATCGACGACCGGATCCGCTTCTTCCGGCGCCAGCTGGCCAGCACCACGGTGGTCGTCGGGACGCTCGCCGTGGTGAACTTCGCCACGTCGCCCCATTTCCCATGGTTCCTCTTCCCGGCGCTCGGGATGGGAGGCGGAGTGTTCCGGCAGTGGCTGAGCCTGTGGGAGTCCGGCGTCACCTGGAAGCGGCTCTTCACGCGGAAGCCGTCCTCCGAGACGCTCGCCCCCGGGGAACCGGCGGCGCCGGCCATCTCCGTCGCGGCCGAGGCGGCTGCGAAGATGGTGCCCCGCGAGGTACTCGACGGACCGCACGGGCGCGCGGTGCGCGACGCGGCGGCCGACCGGCTCGCGATCCTCGCGATCGTGGAATCGCTCGCCAAGCCCGACCGCGCGCTGCTCCCCGACATCGTTCCGACGGTGAACGCGCTCGCCCAGCGCGTGGCATCGCTGGCCGTGATGCTGCACCATCTCGATGCCGACACGTCCCCCGAGGCGCTCTCGCGTCTCGAGTCGCGCATCGTGGAAGTGAAGGGGGAGCCCGAGGACTCGGCCGACCGCGAGCGCCGGCTCTCGCTGCTCGAGCGGCAGTACGCGTCGCTGCGCGAGCTGACCGAGCGGCACCGGCGGCTGTCGGGGCAGCTCGAGAGCGCGGGGATCGCGCTGCAGAACCTCAAGCTCGACCTGCTGAAGCTGCGCTCCTCCGGCGTGCAGGCCGCGCTCAGCGAGGTGACGAGCGCCACGATCGAGGCGCGCGCGCTGTCGCGCGACATCGGGCACGTGCTGGAGGCGGCGGCGGAGGTGAGGAAGATCTAGGGGCCGGTGGGGTGTAGGACATAGTCGCTAGACCACCATGAAACGCGTGTGGCGTGTGGGAGACTGACGGGCAGAGGAGGGAGGTACGGCGAGAGTAGGTTCGTGTGTAGGCGGACTCTCTCTACAGCCGAGCCTACACGCGCCGTACC
>CAMLEQ010000204.1 GCA_946479015.1 uncultured Gemmatimonadota bacterium
CACGCGCTCTACCTATCTCCTCATCCCGTCAGTCTCCCACACGCCACACGCGTTCTTCGGTGGTCTAGCGACTAGGTCCTAAGTCCCTCGTCGCATCCCTCGCCGCTCGTAGATCCCGCGCTGCAGCCCCGCGAGGAAGCGGCGCGCGTTGCGGCCGATCACGCGCGTGTCGTAGCCCCCCTCCTGCACGGCGAGCGTGGGGAGGCCGAGTCCCGCGATGGCGCCGCCGATGCGCTCGAAGCCCTCCGGGGTGATCACCCACGCCCCGGTGGGGTCCCCCTTCGCGATGTCGAGCCCCACGGAGAGCACGAGATGCGACGGCGCGAAGCGCGCGATCAGCTCGAGCGCCTGCTCGAGCACGCGGAGGTAGTCGTCGTCGGCGACGTTCTCGGGGAGGGGGAAGTTGTGGTTGAATCCCTCCCCCGCGCCCGTGCCCCGCTCGTCGGGGAAGCCGGCGAAGTAGGGATAGGCATAGCTCGGATCGCCGTGAATGGAGATCGTGAGCACGTCGTCGCGGTGGTAGAAGATGTCCTGCGTGCCGTTGCCGTGGTGGAAGTCGATGTCCAGCACGGCCACCCGCCCCACGGCACTCAGCGCGTGCGCGGCGACGGCGGCGTTGTCGAAGTAGCAGAAGCCGCCGTACACGCGGCGCTCGGCATGATGCCCCGGTGGGCGGCAGATGGCGTAGGCGAGCTGCTCGCCGCGGAGGAGGAGATCGGCGCCGGTGAGCGCGCAGTCCACCGCCTCGCGGGCCGCCACGTACGCGTTGCGGGTGAGCGGCGTGAAGGTGTCGATGCAGTAGTAGCCCGCGCGCACCTCCTCGTCCACCGGCTGGCGCTCGCGCCGGCGGATGGGGAACACGTACGGGTACACGGCGTCGCCCGGCTTCATGGCCGAGCAGACGCGCTCGATGTAGTGCACGAAGTCGGGATCGTGCACCGCCGTCACGGGCTGCTCGCCATGCTCGGTGACGGGGAGCACCTCGACGCCGGGGAGCGTGGAGATCGCCTGCACGATCCGGTCGACGCGCACGGGCCGCTCCACGTAGCCGCGCTCGCGGATGTGATGGAGCTTGTGGTTCGCGGGGACCACCACCTTCAGCGGGACGAACACGTCGTGCCGCGGCGGAACGCGCGCGGGCGCGCTCGGGCTGCGCGGCGGCTGGAGCGCGATGGGGCGCTCCCCCACGGACGCGAGCACGGCCCGCGCGTACGGGTCCTCCGCGGGGTAGGCGTACTTGCGGAAGAGGAGCGCGTGCACGATGCCGCGCGTCTCCTCCACCGATGGCGTGCGTGCCTCGCCGAGCGAGTCGAAGATGAGGTACGGCTCTCCCTGCGCGCGCCCCTCGCGCCTCTCCTCGTACGCCGTGCCGAGCACCACGCGCGCGCCGTAACGCTCGTAGAAGCGGATGCGGGCGCGGTTCTCGCGGCGGAGCGCGGGATCGGGTTCCAGCTCCGCGGCGTCGGGGCGCACCTCGAGCCAGAGCGCCGTGGTACCGAGGCGCACGAGGTACTCGCGCAGCGCCTCGTAGAGCGCGCCGCCGATGCCGCGCTGCCGCACGGCGGGATCGACGACGATGTAATCGAGGAGGGTGGCGTTGATGTCCGTGTAGTGGAACGCCATGGCGAACGCGAGCACGCGTCCCCGCGGATCCTCGGCGGTGATGATCACCGTACGCTGACCGAGCTCGGCCTGGTGGCGAAGCAGATCGGGAATGCGGTCGGCGTAGCCGCCGTACGCCTCGCCGAAGTAGCTGCGGAAGATGCGCTGGACCTCGGTGAGCCGCCGCGCCTCGTGGTCGGCGTCGTACACGTGGACGAACCGGATCGCCACTCGTGACCTCCCGTGCGAGGGGTGGATGGCGGGCGGGGCCGTGTGCGATCACGCCCGTCGAGAAAGCTTCACTTGCAAGTCTCGGTGCCTCGCACAATAGTAGGCGCCGCAAGGGCGTGGCGTCGCGCCGCCGGCCCCGCCGACGGGATGCTCATCTCGCGTCGTGCACCATGCGGGCGTGCACGCCCCGCGCGTCCCGCACCCCACTCCGGTGATCCACGACGCCACTCCGGCGCTCTCCACTGGCGGGAGAGGCCGTCCTCCGGGCGGACGCGGGTCCGCCCCGGCAACGTCACGCACGTCCACAGGGAGTCGCAGTACAGGAGCGCAGCCGTGCCGAGCATTCTGGGAAGGGCGTCGAAGTGCGACGTCATCGCCGATCCGTTCCCGCACCTGGTCATCCACAATGCGCTTCCGGAGGACATCTACGAGCAACTCGCCAGCGAATTTCCCCCCCTGAGCATCATCGCCGGCGACGCGACGCCGCGCGACAACACGTACTACTTCCTCGGTGCCGCCGAGGCACGGTCGCATGCGGCCGTGAGCCCGCTGTGGAAGGAGTTCATGGCCCACCACACATCGCGCGAGTTCTTCCGCGAGGTGGTGGCGCTCTTCGGCAATCACATCCGCACCATGCATCCGCACCTGGAGTACGCGTACGGCAAGCGGCTGGAGGACTTCAGCGCGTGCGCGCGCAACACCGAGCACGCGGACGAGGCGGACGCGCGGATGGAGTGCCAGCTCGTGAGTTGCACCACGGCGCTCGCGCGTGCCACCCCGAAGGGGCCGCACGTGGATCGGGAGTGCGCCCTGTACGCGGGGCTGCTGTACTTCCGCCTCGACGACGACGATTCCACCGGCGGCGACCTGGAGATCCAGCGCTTCACCGGCGTGCCACGCTTCGACGTGGGCACGAACGAGATCCCCGGCGACCGCGTGGAGACCGTGCGGACGATCCGCTACGAGCGGAACACGCTCGTCTTCTTCATCCACTCGGCGCACTCGCTGCACGCCGTGTCGGCGAGGACGGTCACGCCGTACGCGCGCCGGCACGTGAACTTCGTCGCCGAGTTCGGGCGGGCGAGGGTGTTCGACGTCGATTCGTTCCGCACGGGTCGTGCGGTGACCACCGCCAGCGGCGGGACCATCCGCCGTGGCGTGCGCAAGGCGCGGGCATTGCTGCGCAGGGCGCGGCCGAGCGGACGTCCCCGAGCGGGGGCGTGAGGGTCGGAACGTCAGTGCCGCCGGGGGCGCGACAGTGCCCGACGCCCCGGCGGCGCTCACGCCGCAGCGCTACGTGCGCCCGATGGCGAGCCCCATGAACAGCACCGCAGGCAGGAAGAACAGCCCGACGGAGGCCAGGCCCAGCCAGGCGAAGCCGAGCATCACGGCGCACGCCACGGTGCGCAGCCCGAGCGCGCTCTGACGCGATCGCGCGAGAAGCGGCAGCAGGCTCGCGATCACCGGGACCAGCGGTGTCGCGACGTGCCACCGCGTCATTGTGTACATCGCCACCGCCGCATTGAGCGCGATCGCGATCAGCGTGAGACCGCGCCCGCGATCGTGCCAGGGGAGGGAATCGGCGACTGAGGTCATGCGCTTGGGGGTCGAGGTCGGACCGCAGCTACGTGACGTACGCTACGCCCGGTTCGCGCCGCTCGCAATGCGGCGCCGGCGCCTGACGAGCGGCGGCTGTGCCAAGTCGGTGATCGTCGAGGAGAGCTGACGCTCGTGCTGGCGTTCTTCCTCCTGGTCTTCGCGCTCTCCGTTCCGTTCTGGGTGATCGGCGGCATCACCGGGGCGGAGCTGGTGCCCGGGCTCCCGGTGGGCGCGCTCATGGCCGTCTGCCCGATCATCGCGGCCGCGATCCTCACGTACCGGAAGCGCGGCGGCCAGGCCGTGCGGGCGCTGGTGTGGAGGGCGTTCGACTGGCGGAAGATCCGACCGGTCTGGTACCTGCCGATCCTGCTCATCAAGCCGGGTGTGATGGTCCTGTCGTACTGGGTGATGCGCGCGATGGGACGGACGCTCCCCGCACCGCGCTTCTCGCTCGTGGCGGCGCTCGTCATGCTCGCCGCATTCTTCGTCGCCGCGGTGTGCGAGGAGGTGGGCTGGTCGGGGTACGCCATCGACCGGCTACAGCGTCGGTGGAGCGCGCTCGGCGCGAGCGTGCTGCTCGGAGTGGTGTGGGCGGCGTGGCATACGGTGCCGGTCCTGCAGGCGCACCGGTCCGCGTCGTGGATCGCCTGGCACGGGCTCGAGACGGTGGCGTCGCGCGTGCTCATGGTCTGGCTCTACAATGCCACCGGCGGGAGCGTGCTCGCGACGGTCCTGTATCACGACGTGGACAACGTGAGCTGGCTCATGTTCCCGAACGTCGGCTCGCACTACGACCCGCGTATCTCGGGGCCGATCACGGCGCTGGTGGCCGCGATCGTCGCCATCGCGTGGGGCCCGCGAACGTTGGGGCGGCGCGGCGATGGCTGAGCGGCCGGCGCGCGGCGATCAGGGGGCGGACTGCGCGGCCGCGCTCCGCGCCCGACGCACCATCTCCCGCACGTCGGCGAGCAGCCGCGGCGCGTCGAACACGATCCCCTGCTTGATGGTGTAACGCACGCCGCCGCGGTGCACGAGCGAGTCGCCCACGGCCTCGTCGATGCCGGTGCCGTAGAGCACCTTGAAGTCGTGGAGCGGATTGCCGTCCACGATCGCGAGGTCGGCGGAGAAGCCGGGGCGCACCACGCCGGTGCGCGGGAGGCCGAGGAGCTTCGCGCCGTTGGAGGTGGCGTGCTGGATGACCTCGAGCGGGTGGAAGCCGGCCTCCTGCTGGAGCTCCATCTCGCGGATGGTGGTGAAGCCGTACAGCTCGTAGATGAATCCGGCGTCGGAGCCGACGGTGACGTTCCCGCCGCGCGCGGCGTACTCGCGCACCCAGCGCATCCAGATGCGGTAGTTCTCGCGCCAGCGGATCTCGTCCGCCGTGGTCCACTCGGAGAAGTAGGAGCCGTGGCGGCGCGGATCGGGCTCGAACTGCTCCATCATCGCCGGGAGCGCGTAGTCCCTGAACCAGGGCTGGTTGCGGGCGCGCACGATGTCGCGGTTCGCCTCGTAGATGGCGAACGTCGGATCCCAGGTGACGCCGTGGGCGAGCATGGTGTCGAGCACGGCGGAGAGGCGCGCCGAGTCGGCCTGTCGCCAGATGTCGCCGGCCCAGCGAAAGCGGTCGAGCTCGTCGTCGTAGTTGTAGCTGTCGGGGAAGTTCTGCGGGCCGGGGATGGCGGCGTCGGGGATGCCGTACCAGTGCTCGATGGAGCGGACGCCGAGCCGCGCGGCGGCGACGGCATCCATCTCCTGGATCTTCATGTCGGTGGCGATGGGGAGCCCCACCTTCTTCGCCTCGTCGGCGATCGCCGCCCACACGTCGGGGCGGTCGATGAACACCTTGAGCCCGAGCGCTCCCTTCGCCTTCACGCTCCGCACCTGCGCCCTCGCCTCCTCGGGTGTGTCGGCGCCCACCACGGCGTACGGGATGATCGTCGGCGCGGCGATGCGATTCTCCGCCGAGAGCCGCGCGTGGGCGACGATGGTGTCGATCCCCTCGGTGGAGCCGGGGTCACGGATGGTGGTGATCCCGTGGCCGAGGAGGAGCTTGTACTCGTAGTCCTTCGGCAGCTCCCGCCCCGCGCGGTGGAAGTGGATGTGCGCGTGGACGTCGATGATCCCCGGCATCACGTACATCCCGCGCGCGTCGATCACGCGGTCGAACTTTCCGGTGATCGGCGCGCCATCCACGCTGCTCCCGGAGAACTCGCGCTCGGCGGAGAGCCGCATGGCGGTGATCGTCGAGCCCTCGACGAGGATGTCCATCGGCCCGCGCATGGGATTCCCCGCGCCGTCGATGACGAAGGCGTTGGTGATGAGCAGCCGTCCGTAGCGGACACCGGACGACGGCGCGGGCGCCTGGGCGGGGAGGGAGGCGGCGAGGAGGAGTGCGAGGAGCGCGAGACTGCGGTGCGCGGGACGCGGGGCGCGGGGCGCGAACGTGCAGCGGAACGGGGTGAGCAGCCGTGACGACACGGGGCACCTCGGGGCGGGGGCGGGATCTATGGTGGCGTGGAACGTGATGGTGCGCCAGGGTTCGGGACTCGGGACTCGGGACTCGGGACTCGGGAATCGGGAGAGGACCGCGGGGCGGCGCCTTCGGCGCTCGCTCCGCACCATGGTGCGAGGGGGGCGGCGCACGCGCGGCTCCCTCGCTGCCACTTCCGAGTCCCGATTCCCCAGTCCCGAGTCCCGATCGCTTCCCGCTTCCCGCCTCCCGCTTCCCGCGCTATCCTGGACCCATGCCCCCCGCGCCAGCTCCCGCCCCAGACTCGCCTCCCGCGCCGCGCTCCTGGTGGCGGCGAGGGGTGATGCTGCTCGCGGTGTTCGCGGCGGTGGAGTGGATCTCCTCGTTCGCCTACCACTACCTCGACGATGTCACCCGCGGTCAGAGCGGCACGCTCACGCCGCGGCTGATCGAGGAGTTCACCGGCGCGGTGGGCGCGGCGCTGCTCATCCCCGTGGTGGTGTGGGTGACCAGGCGGTGGCCGCTCGGCGAACGCACGTGGCTGCGGAACCTGCCGCCGCACATCGTGGCGGCGGTCACCGGCTCGGTGGCCCACACCACGTTCATGGCCGTCGCGCGCGCGATCCTCTTCCCGGCGTTCGGTCTGGGCGCGTACGACTACGGCAACATGCGCGTCCGCTACTGGATGGAGATGTCGAACGACCTCTTCTGGTACGCGGTCATCGCCGGCGTCGCGCAGCTCTTCCTCGCCTACCGCGCCGCGCGCGACCGCGAGCTGCGCGCCGCGCAGCTCGAGTCGCGGCTCGCCCAGGCGCAGCTCCAGAACCTGCGCCTGCAGCTCCAGCCACACTTCCTGTTCAACGCGCTCAACACGATCTCATCGGTGATGTACGAGGACACGCGCGCCGCGGACGCGATGATCGGCACGCTCGGCGAGTTGCTGCGCCTCACGCTGCACGCGCCCGGGGCGCAGGAGAGCACGCTGGAGGAGGAGCTGCGCGCGCTCGGCCTGTACGTGGAGCTCATGCGGGCACGCTTCGACGACCGGCTGCGGGTGCGCGTGGACGTGGCACCGGGCACCGAGCGCGCGATGGTGCCGCAGCTCATCCTGCAGCCGCTGGTGGAGAACGCGCTGCGCCACGGGCTCG
>CAMLEQ010000205.1 GCA_946479015.1 uncultured Gemmatimonadota bacterium
AGCCCGAGCGGAACCCAGCCAACGCGCCCGAGCGCCGCCCGGCCGAGGAGCTCGAGCGGAACCCGCCAAGGCACCAGAGCGCCGCCCGGCCGAGGAGCCCGCGCGGAGACAAGCCGAGGAGCCCGACCGCACCTGCGCCGGCGAGCGTGCGGGGCGCTCGGGGTCACGCCTCTCTCAGCGCGACCACCGGGTCCACCCGGGCCGCGCGTCTCGCCGGGACGAGCGCGGCGATGAGCGCAACGGCTGCGAGCAGCGCGGCGGCGCCGGCGATCGATGGGGCGTCCAAAGGCGTCACGCCGTAGAGCAGCGAACGCGCGAGGCGCGTGAGCAGCGCCGCGCCGCCCACTCCCACCGCCAGCCCGGCGAGCACCGGAGCCATCGCGCCGCGCAGGACGAGCGCCACCACCTTGCCGCGCGCGGCGCCGAGCGCCATGCGGATCCCGATCTCGCGCGTGCGCTGCGCCACCGTGTGCGACAGGACGCCGTAGATCCCCACCGCCGCGAGCACGAGCGCGAGCGCGCCGAATCCGGCGAGCAGCAGCATCACGAAGCGGCGCCCCGCCACGCTGCGCGCCACCACGTCGTCCATCGTCGCCAGCTCCACCGGGACATCCTGGTCGATGGCGTGCAGCCGCTCGCGGACCGCGGCGGCGAGGCTCGACGGCGCCGCACGCGCGCGGATCACGATCGTCGCGTCGCGAGCGCGCTCCGGGCGCTGCCGGTAGAGCACGTAGTGCTCCGGCTTCGCGGGGGTGTCGAGCCCCTGCTGGCGCACGTCCCCGACCACGCCCACCACCGTCAGCCAGCGCGCGGCGTGCTGGTCCATCCCGAGCGGGCGGATCCGCTTCCCGATCGGATCCTCTCCCGGCCACAGCCGACGCGCGAGCGCCTGGTTGATCAGTGTCACGTTTGTCGCGGACGAATCGTCGGCGGGGCCGAAGCCGCGCCCGGCGATGAGCGGGATGCGCATGGTGGCGAAGTAGTCCTCGCTCACCGCGCGGTAGCTCGCGTAGCCCGTGTCGGGGCGATCGCCGATCACGAACCCGCCGCCGAAGTTCGAGGGGACGAGCGGCGTGATGTTGATCAGCGCCACGTGCTCCACGCCCGGGACCCCGGCGATCGCGTCGAGCGCCGCGCCGAAGTAGGCGGCGATGCTCCCCTGCGCCGCGTAGCGCGGGCCGGGCAGCGACACCTCCGCCGTCAGCACGCCGTGCGGGGAGAAGCCGGGGTCCTGCGCCAGGAGCGCGCGGAAGCTCCGGATGAGCAGCCCCGCGCCGGTGAGGAGCACGAGCGCCACCGCCACCTCGGCGGCGATGAGCGCGCCGCGCAGCGGACGCCGCCCCGCCGAGGCGCCGCGCTCGCCGTCGGCGATCGCGCCGCGCAGCCGCGTGGTGGAGAGCTGCAGCGCGGGGAGCAGACCGATGAGCACACCGCTGGCCATCGTGAGCAGCGCGGCGAAGACCAGCACCGCGCGATCCACGCCGACCCCCGCCGCGCGCGGCAGCGTGGCGGGAGCGAGCGCGAGCAGCACGCGAACGAGCCACACCGCCAGCGCCGTCCCTGCCGCGCCGCCGAGCAGCGCGAGCAGCAGGTTCTCCACGAGGAGCTGCCGCGCCAGGCGTCCGCGCCCCGCACCGAGCGCCGTGCGCAGCGCCATCTCGCGCGTCCGTGCCGCGCCGCGCGCGAGGTTGGCGCTCGTCAGGTTGACGCACGCCACGAACAGCACGAACAGCACCGCGCCGAACACGATCGCGAGCTGCCGGCGCACCGGCCCCACCAGCTCGTCGCGCAGCCCGACCATGGTGACGCCGGTGGCGTCATCATCGCCGGCGTGCCGCGTCGCCAGGCGCCCGGCGATCGCATCCATCTCCTCGCGCGCTCGCGCCATGCCGACCCCCGGCGCGAGCCGCGCGATCACCTGGTCGTTGTGCGCCGTGCGCCCGCTCCCCTGCTCGAGCGGCTCCAGCGGGATCCACACCGCCGCGCGCTCCGGGAAGTCGAACGACGACGGCATCACACCCACCACCGTGTAGCTCGTGTTCCAGAGCTGGAGGTGGACGTCGCCAAGCGTGGGCGTGGCCCCGAGGTAGCGGCGCCAGAAGCGCTCGCTCACCACCGCCACCGGCGTCCCTCCCGGCCGACTCTCCTCGGGGAGGAAGGTGCGTCCGTGCAGCGGCGCCACGCGCAGAACGCGGAAGAAGTCCGCCGACACCGCGTTCACCGGCACGCGCACCGGCTCGCTCGCGCCGAGCACCGTGGCGTCGCCGCCGCCGTAGGCCGCGACGCCGGCGAACGAGCGGCTCTCGGCGCGCCAGTCGCTGAAGTTCGGGAACGACACGGCCATGCGGTCGGAATGGGCGTCGCGCTCGAACATCGCCACGAGGCGATCCGGCTCGGGGAACGGGAGGGCGCGCAGCAGCACGCCGTTCACCACGGTGAACACCGCCGTGGTGGCGCCGATCCCGAGCGCGAGGGTGATCACGGCCACGGCCGCGAAGCCGGGGGAGCGGCGCAGGACGCGCGCCGCGAAGCGCGCGTCGCGCGCGAGGTCGTCCACGAGGGTGAGCCCGCGCGCGTCGCGCACCTCCTCCTTCGCGCGCGCCACGGCGCCGAACTCGCGCAGCGCCGTCGCCCGCGCCGTCGCGGGGTCGAGTCCGCGCGCCTCGTGCGCCGCGGCCTGCATGTCGAGGTGAAACCGCAGCTCGTCGTCGAGATCGCGCTCGAGGCCGCCGCGCCGCACCAGATCGCGGAAGCGGCGCGCGAGGCGTGAGATGCCGGACATTGCGCTCTCCTCGTGGGGGTCAGGTGGTGCGGAGCACGAGCTCCACGGCCGTCGCGAACTGGCGCCAGCTCGCCGTCTCCTCGCCCAGCGCGCGGCGCCCCGCCGTGGTGAGCCGGTAGAACTTCGCGCGACGGTTGTGCTCCGACGTCCCCCAGTCGGCGGCGATGAGGCCGCGATCCTCGAGGCGGTGGAGCGCCGGATAGAGCGACCCCTGATTCACGCGAAGCACGTCGCGCGACATCCGCTGGATGCGCTGCGACACACCCCAGCCGTGCATGGCACCGTGGGTGAGTGCCTTGAGGATCAGGAGGTCGAGTGTGCCCTGGAGCAGCTCGCTGGTCTCGTGAGACATGGTCGTTCTCCTAGACGTTCGACAGGAGCGTACGTCGGGCGACCACGGAAAGTTTCTGTCGACTTTCGACAGGGGCACGCCCGACCGCCGCGCCGGCGCGTCCCGCGCCGTCGGGCGGCGCGCCTCCTGCGTGCCGTGCGCGCATGCGCGAGACCGGCTTCCTCGACCGCGCCCTCGAGGTCGGCGGGGGCACGATGCGATACCAGGTGTACGTCCCCGCCGGGCTCGATCCCGGGGAGCGGTGGCCGCTGATCCTCTTCCTGCACGGCGCCGGCGAGGGCGGAGGGGACGGCCTGCGCCCCACCGACGTCGGGATCGGCCACGCGATCCGTCGGGATCAGGATCGCTTCCCCTCCGTGGTGCTGTTCCCGCAGGCGCGTCGCGGCGAGCCGTGGCGCGGCGCCATGGCGGAGCGGGCCTGGCGCGCTCTCGACGCGGCGCTCGAGGAGTTTCCGGTGGATCCGGAGCGGCTCTACCTCACCGGGATCTCGATGGGGGGGTACGGCACGTGGCGGCTGGCGCTCGAACAGCCCGACCGCTTCGCCGCGCTGGTGCCGATCTGCGGCGGCCTCGACTCACCCGTCCGCCGGCGGCGCACCCTTGGCGGGGCGGAGGGGGGAGGAGGCGCGGAGCGCGCGGGGAGCGCGACGGATCCATTCACGTCCGCCGCGCGAGCGCTGCGCCACCTTCCCATCTGGGTGTTCCACGGCGCCGACGACCCGGTGGTCCCCGTCGCCGAGTCGCGTGTCATGGTGGACGCGCTCCGGCGGGAGGGCGCGGACGTGCGGTACACGGAGTATCCCGGAGTCGAGCACGGCTCGTGGGACCCGGCGTACGCCGACCCCCTCCTGGCGCGGTGGTTGTTCGCGCAGCGGCGGGGGAGCGCGGACGGCAGCGACCGGTGAGCTCGGGGGGGATATCCTGCGGCTCCGCCACCGACGACCGATGTGCTTGCGCACGATATATCTTCGATCTATCTTGATGCCGTCAAAGATATATCGCCGTTATATCGAACGGAGGGTAGCGACATGTGGCATCAGCACCGGTGCGGCGGTTTCGGCGGGTGGGCGGGCGCCGGACGAGGATTCGATCCCAACTTCATGGGCGGATGGTTCTGGGGATCCCCGCGCGGGCGACGGGGCGGACCCTTCCGTGGCGGACGCATGTTCGAGCAGGGCGATCTCAAGTACGTCATCCTCAGGCTCCTCGAGGAGAAGCCCCGCCATGGCTACGAGATCATCAAGGAGCTCGAGGACCGCTTCGGCGGCGCCTACTCCCCCAGCCCGGGCACGATCTACCCCACCCTCAGCATGCTCGAGGACCTGGGCTACGCCCGCGCCACCCCGGAGGAGGGCGGAAAGAAGATCTACGAGATCACCGATGAGGGGCGCGCCCACCTCGCGGAGCACCAGCCCGCAGTGGACGACATCTTCGAGCGAATCGCCGAGTTCGGGTCGAGCTTCTTCGGCGGCGCCATGATGGAGGTGAACCACGCCTTCAAGGACGTGGCCCGCGCCACCTACGCCAACGCCCCGCGCCACGCCAAGGACACGGAGCGCCTCCGCCGCATCAGGGAGGTGCTGGAGCGCGCGGCCAGGGAGATCGACGAGATCGGACGGTAGCCGGGCGGCCGGCGCCGCTGGACGAGCGGAGGGGATTCGCTAACTTCACATCGGGCATTGGGTCGCGGACCAGCTCCGCGACCCGCTTTTTGCGCGACGCTCGCACGAATGTGCGTGCCGACGCTTCTTCCCGCGAATCCATGGGCCCGCGCAGGTCCTGCACCTCTTCGGTATGACCGCTGAACCGGCTCGATCGGGCGACAGCACCGCCCGCGCGAGCACCCCACCCCCTCCTTCGACAACGGGCAGCTTCAAAGCGGCGCCGGATCGGCTTCACGTCGATCAGCACCCCACCGGGCGCAAGCTCGCCATTCTCGCGCTCACCGCGCTCGGCGTCGTCTACGGCGACATCGGAACGAGCCCGCTCTACACGGTCAAGGAGTGCTTCAACCCCGATACCGGGGTCCGGCCGACGATGGAGAACGTCTACGGCGTCCTCTCCCTCATCGTCTGGGCGCTCACGCTCATCGTGAGCGTCAAGTACATCGTCTTCATCCTCCGCGCCGACAACCGGGGCGAAGGGGGAATCCTCGCCCTCCTGGCACTCATCCAGCAGCGCCTCCACCGGCGCGCGGACTCCGTGCGCATCGCCATCCTGGTGACGCTCGCGCTCTTCGGCGCGGCGCTGCTCTACGGCGACGGGGTGATCACGCCGGCGATCTCGGTGCTCGGCGCGGTGGAAGGGCTCCAGGTGGCGACGCCCGTGTTCTCGCCGTTCGTCGTCCCGCTGAGCGCGATCATCCTGTTCCTGCTGTTCATGCTGCAGAAGCACGGCACGGCGCGGATCGGGGCGGTCTTCGGACCGGTGATGCTCATCTGGTTCCTGGCCATCGCCGCGCTCGGGGCCATGGAGATCGCGCGCGAGCCGACGATCCTCCGCGCGGTCAATCCCTGGTACGGCGCGAAGTTCTTCATCCACAACGGCACGCCCGGGTTCTTCGTGCTCGGCGCCGTCGTGCTCGCCGTCACCGGCGCCGAGGCGCTCTACGCCGACATGGGGCACTTCGGCAGGCGGCCGATCCGCATCGCCTGGTTCGCGATCGTCTTCCCCGCCCTGCTCCTGAACTACTTCGGGCAGGGCGCGCTCGTGCTCCGCGACCCGAGCGCGGCCGCCAATCCGTTCTTCCGCCTCGTGCCGGCGCCCTTCCTGTACGGGATGGTGATCCTGGCGACCGCGGCCGCCGTGATCGCCTCCCAGGCGCTCATCTCCGGCGCCTTCTCGCTCACGCAGCAGGCGATGCAGCTCGGCTACTCCCCGCGCGTGACGATCAAGCACACGTCGGTGCACGAGGCAGGACAGATTTACGTCCCCGAGGTGAACAAGGCGCTCATGATCGGCTGCATCGGGCTCGTGCTCGGCTTCCGGTCGTCGAACGCGCTGGCCGCCGCGTACGGAATCGCCGTGACGGGGACGATGGTGATCACCACGATCCTCTTCTTCGTGATCGCCCGGCAGCGGTGGCAGTGGTCGCTCTGGCGAGCCGGCGCGTTCCTGGTGTTCTTTCTCTCCATCGACACCGCGTTCCTGCTCGCCAACGTGGTGAAGATCGAGCACGGCGGATGGTTCCCGCTCGCGGTGGCGGCGTGCATCTACGTGATGATGACCACGTGGAAGAAGGGGCGCTCGGTGCTGAACGATCTGCTGCACAGCGCCAGCCTTCCCATGGACCTGTTCCTCGAGGATGTCCGGCGGCGGAAGCCGGTGCGCGTCCCCGGCACGGCGGTGTTCATGACCTCCGACGCCTCGGGCGCCCCGGTGGTGCTCCTGCACCACCTCAAGCACAACAAGGTGCTGCACGAACAGGTGATCCTGCTCTCGATCCAGACGATCGAGGTGCCGGAGGTGCCCGCCAGCGAGCGCGCGCGGGTGGAGCCGCTCGGCGAGGGGTTCTACCGCATCGTCGCCCGCTACGGCTTCATGCAGTCACCGAACGTGCGCGACGTGATGGCCTGCTGCGAGCCGATGGGGATCCGCGTACGCCCGAACGACACGTCGTACTACCTGGGACGCGAGATGCTCATCCCCACCCGTGGCGGCGCGATGGCGCGGTGGCGCAAGAAGCTGTTCGTCTTCATGTCACGGAACGCGCGCGCGGCGACGGAGTTCTTCGGGCTGCCGCCGAACCGCGTGATCGAGCTCGGAGCGCAGATCGAGTTCTGACCCGGTCGTAGGGCGCGCAACTGGGCGCGTGTGGCATGTAGGCGCTCCGTGTCGGCGCGGCGCAGGGGCG
>CAMLEQ010000206.1 GCA_946479015.1 uncultured Gemmatimonadota bacterium
AGCGCGCCATGGCGCGCATGCGGCGCGCCGAGGTGAAGCTGGTGATCGTGCCGGGGGCCACGCACCTCTTCGAGGAGCCCGGCGCCCTCGAGGAGGTGGCGCGTCTCGCGCGCGACTGGTTCGCGCGCCACATCGCCGCCACGGTCGCCGGCCGCGCCTCCGACGCCGACCAGGCCTGACGCCGTGCTCGGCGCGTGGTGATCGATTCACGGGCGTGGGACGTGGTGGTGGTGGGCGGCACGAACACCGATCACCTCGTGCGCGCGCCGGCGCTCCCCGAGCCGGGTGCCACGGTGCAGGGTGACGTGTACGTGGAGTCACCCGGAGGCAAGGGCGCGAATCAGGCGCTCGCCTGCGCGCGGCTCGGTGCGCGCGCCGCGTTCGTGTCCCGCGTGGGGGCGGAGGCGCGAGGGGATGCGGCGATCGCCGCGCTCGAGGCCGAGGGAGTGGACGCCTCGCACGTCGCGCGCGACGAAGACGCCCCCACCGGGGTGGCGCTCATCGCGGTGGATGCCTCGGGCGAGAAGTCGATCGTCACCGCGCCTGGCGCCAACCACCGCGTGCGCGTGGCGGACGTGGAGGAGGCGACGCGCCTCCTCCATCGCGCGCGCGTGGTGCTCCTGCAACTCGAGCTCCCCCTCGACGCCGTGGAGGCGGCGGTCCGCGCCGCCCACGCCGGCGGCGCGCGCGTGGTGCTCGACCCCGCCCCGCCCCCCAGCCGCCCGCTCGCGGAGGACGTGCTGCGTCTGGTGGATCTCATTCGACCCGACTCGGGAGAGGCGCGCGCGCTCACGGGCATCGAGGTGCGCGACCGCGCATCGGCGCGCGATGCCGCGGAGGTACTCCTGCGACGCGGCGTCGGCGCCGCGTGTGTTCAGGCGGGGAGCGCGGGTGACCTGCTCGTGTGGCGCGGCGGCGAGCGCTGGCTCCCTCGCCTCCCGGTCCGATCGGTGGATGCGACCGGCGCCGGCGATGCCTTCGCCGCCGCGCTGGCGGTGATGCTCGCCGAGGGGCGACCGTTGGACGACGCGGGACCGTTCGCGAGCGCGGCGGCCGCGCTCACCACCACGAAGCTTGGCGCGCAAGCCGCGCTGCCGCGGCGCGACGAGGTCGAAGCGCTCCTGCTCTCCGCCGGGCTCCCGGTGCCAGGGCCCCGAGCAGCAGTCCCGTGAGGCCGGCGCCGGCGAGCGCCAGCTGCGGCAGGTGCGTGCGCAGCCAGAGCTGCATGCTGGCGGCGTGGGCGCGCGCATCGAAGCTGCCGTGCGCGCCGTGATCGCCGGGGAGCGGCGCCCACAGGTTGTTCGGCCGGTCGGGGTTCGCCGGCTCGCTCGTCTGCTGCGAGCGGTAGCCATGGCGCGCGAGCCAGTGGTCCGCGTACCCCGGCGCCACCTTGTTCCCGTACACCGCCTTCACGCTCGGTCCACCCACCGTGAGCTCACGCCCGCAGTCGTGGTGCGCCGCCCACACCACCGCCCGTGCGCCGACCTCCGGCTGGAAGATCGGCGGCACGGGCTGCGGCCGGTTCGGCAGCCGGCTCTTCACCCACGAGAACTGCGGCGTGTTCAGCGCCGGCATGTGCACGAGCGTCACGCGCACCCGGCTGGCGTCGTGCAGGAGCTCCGTCCGCAGCGAGGCGGTGAAGCCGAGGATCGCGTGCTTGGCCGCGCAGTACGCGGACTGCAGCGGGATGCTGCGATAGGCGAGCGCCGAGCTCACCTGGATGATCACCCCGTCGTCGCGCGGCAGCATGCGGCGGAGCGCGGCGAGCGTGCCGTGGACCACGCCGAGATAGGTGACCTCCGTGACGCGCCGGTACTCCTCCTCCTGCATCTCCTTCACCGGGGAGAACACCGACACCATCGCGTTGTTCACCCACACGTCGATCGGCCCGAGCTCCGCCTCCACGGCCGCCGCGGCGCGCTCCACCGCCGCCGGATCGGCGACGTCCGTGGGTAGCACCAGCCCCTTGCCGCCCAACCGCTGCACGTCCGCGCGCGCGCCCTCCAGCCCATCGCGCCCACGCGCGATGAGCCCGATCGACGCGCCCTCGCGCGCGAAGCGCCGCGCGATCGCCCGCCCGAGACCGGCGGACGCGCCGGTCACGACCACCACCAATGGTCTGTCCATCGATCGCCTCCTCGTCGGTCGTCGATGATCGCACGGCGTGTGCCCGCCTCGCGCGCCCGAAGCCGTCGTCGGCGGCATCGTTCGTGATCCGCGTCTGTCCGCTGCCGTCGGGATTCATCACGTACAGCTCGAAGTTTCCATCGCGGCTGCTGTCGAAGAGGATCCTGCGACCATCGGATGACCAGGACGGCGAGCCGTCGAAGGCGCCCACGTTGGTGGTGAGCCGCGTCTGCCCGGAGCCGTCGGCATTCATCACGTACACCTCCACGTTCGACTGGTCCGTGGCGGTGCGGTCGCGGTCGGACTGGAAGAGGATCTTCGTGCCGTCCGGGGACCACGCGGGCGCGCCATCGTTCGCCGAGTCGTTCGTGAGGCGGGTGAGCCCGGAGCCGTCGGCGTTGATCACCCAGATCTGCGCCGTGCCCGACCGGTTGGACTGGAAGACGATCTTCGACCCATCCGGCGACCAGCTCGGGATGTTCGCCAGCGAGTCATCGGTGGTGAGCCGTGTCTGGCCGCTGCCGTCGGCGTTCATGACGTAGATCTCGGCGTGCCCGGGCCTGGTGTCATCGCGCGTGGAGGTGAACACGATCCGCGTCCCATCCCGGGTGTACGCCGCGCGTCCGTTCTCGCCGGCCGTGTTCGTGAGGCGCTGGAGCCCGGTGCCATCGGGGCTCATGGTCCAGATGTCGAGCCCCGGACCGGTGCGCTGGCGGCTGGAGGCGAAGATGATCTTCGCGCCGTCCGGCGCCCACGACGGGAGGCCGTCGAACGCCGTGTCCGACGTCAGGCGCACCAGGTCGCTGCCATCGTCTCGCACCAGGTACACGTCGAAGTTCCCGCCGCGATCCGACTCGAACACGATCCGGCGCGCCACGCAGGTCACCGTGAACGAGGCATCCGCCGTCGCGCCCACGGCCACGGTGACGCTGGCCGGGTTGCTGCCCACGGTGCAGTTGGACGCGACACCGCCCAGCGTCACCGAATGCGTCCCCGCCGTCACGTTGTCGATGGTGACCGATGCGTTCGGCCCGATCGGCTGCGCGGTGCCACCGTCCACGGTGACGGTGTACCCCGCGGGATCGATCTCCACCCCCGAGCTGGCGACGGTGACCTTGATCGATCCGGTGTCGGGACCGGTGCCGCCATCGCCACCGCACGCGGCGAGCGAGGCGATGACGACGACGGCCGCGAGCGCGCGCGCGGCCGCGGTGGACGACGAGAGTTGCGGCATGGGCTTCCTCCGAGTGGTACGACGCAGGTCACCGATCGAGCCACGGGGCCCGATCCGCCGGCACGTCCATCTGCGCGGCCTGGCCGCGCAGATGGCAAGGGCGGTACCAGCGCGCCCCCCGCGTTCCGCCGCGCGCGGCGAGCGCGAGCGGAGGCGCGCGGTCGACGTGCCGCGTGGGCGCAACGGCAGCCGCGCCACGAGCGGCTCTGCTCGGCGCGCACCGCGACCGGAGCCGGTGGAACGAAGCGTGCCACCATCGCATCGAGACTTGCCAAGCACGCCACTTCGACCGAGCATTGTGGGACCTCCGGCGCCGCGCGTTGCGCGCGACCGGCCGCAATGTCCGCAGCGCGGATCGATCACGAGAGAGGAGCGAGCTCATGGGAGGACGGCGGCGCGGCGGCACCGTGGAGCGCGAGGTGTTCGATGGCAGCCGCGTGGCGTGTCCGCGCGACATCGAGCTGTCGGTGATCATCCCGGCGCTCGACGAAGGGGGCGCCATCGGGCAGGTGCTCGAGGACCTGCGCGCCCTGCCCGTGGAGCACGAGGTGATCGTGGTGGATGGCGGCAGCCGCGACGCCACGCGCGACATCGCGCGCGAGCACGGCGCGCGCGTGATCGAAGCACCGCGCGGCCGCGCCGTGCAGCTCGCCGCCGGCGCGCGCGCGGCGCGCGCGCCCCTGCTCTGCTTCCTGCACGCGGACGTGCGCCTCGACCACCACGCGCTGCTCATGCTGCAGCGCATCGTGCGCGCGCGCCCGCGCGGTGCGTACGCCTTCCGCCTTCGCATCGACGAGCGCGGGCCGGCGTACCGGCTCATCGAGTGGGAGGCGAACGCGAGAGCGAAGTGGGCGCACCTGCCGCGCGGCGACCACGGCCTCGTGGTGTGGCGCGAGGATTACGAGCGCGCCGGCGGCTACCCGGAGCTCCCCGTGATGGAGGATGTGGCGCTCGTGCGCGCGCTCGGGCGCATCACGCGCGTGCGCACCCTCCCCGCCACGCTGCGCGTCTCCCCGCGGCGCTGGATGCGCGAAGGGGTGATGCGCGGCGCCATGCGCCACTGGATGCTCCTCACCGCGTTTCTCGCGGGCGCGTCCCCCGACCGCCTCGCGGAGCGTTGGCGCCCCAGGGAGTAGCGCATGGCGGCCGTGCCTGGCGACTCGGTGCTCGCGCCGCGCGTCGACCCGAGTGCCGCGGCGGCGCCCGCGGAGCCGGGCGCGGCGCGCCCCGATCTCGAGCAGCTCGAGACGGCGATGGAGAGCCCGCGCTCCCGCGGGATCGCGCTCACCGTGCTCGCCGTTCTCGCCGTGCTCTACACGCTGTACTTCGCGCGCCCCTTCCTCCTGCCGATCACCTTCGCGATCCTGCTCAACTTTCTCCTCAGCCCGGTCATCCGCGCGATGCACCGAGCGCGCATCCCCGTCCCCCTCGCGGCGGGGGTGGTGGTGCTCTCCCTGCTCGCGCTGCTCGGCATCGGCATCTACACCGCGAGCGCGCCCGTGCAGGGGTGGATCGCGAAGGCGCCGCACGCGCTGGCCACCGCCAACGCGCGGCTGCGGAAGATCCGCTCCCCGGTGGAGCAGGTCACCCGCACCGCCGAGCAGGTGGAGCGCGCCACCACGGTCGGCGGCGCGCCCAGGCAGGAGGTGGTGGTGCGGGGGCCCAGCCTCGTCTCGCGGGTGTTCGGCACCACGGAAGCGCTGCTCGCCGGCGCGCTGGAGGTGATCATCCTCCTCTATTTCCTGCTCGCCGCCGGCGACATGTTCCTCCAGAAGCTGATCAAGCTGCTCCCGCAGTTCGAGGACAAGAAGAAGGCGGTGCGCATCGCGCGCGAGACCGAGGCGTCGATCTCCACCTATCTGCTCACGCTGCTCGCGGTGAACGTCGGGGAGGGGCTGGTGGTCGCCGGCGTGATGTACCTGCTCGGCATGCCCACGCCGTGGCTCTGGGGAGTGCTCGTGGCGTGCCTCGAGTTCATCCCCTATCTGGGCGCCATCACCATGGTGGTGGTGCTGGCGCTCGCCGGGCTCACCACGTTCGGCTCGGTCGGACACGCGCTGCTCGTCCCCGGGGCGTTCCTGGCGATCAACCTGCTGCAGAGCAACATCGTGAGCCCGCTCTTTCTCTCCGAGCGGCTGACGCTCAACCCGGTGGCGATCTTCATCGGCCTCTCGCTCTGGTTCTTCCTCTGGGGGATCCCCGGCGTCTTTCTCGCCGTGCCGCTGCTGGCCACGTTCAAGATCTTCTGCGACCACATCGAGACGCTGGCGGCGGTGGGCGAGTTCCTGGGGCGTCGCGACGCGGAGGAGCGACGAGAGGTGGTGCGGAACGGCGCGGCGGCGTGACTATCGCGCGCGCCGCCGCGCGAGCGCCAGCACGAGTCCCACGGCGACGGCGAGCGCGGCGGAGAGCGCGATGAGACCCGGCGCCGCCGGGAAGCGCGGCGGCATCACCAGCGGCACGCGCACCAGCGGATCGCCCACCACCTCGAACGCGGCCCAGTCCCGCGGCGGCGCGCCCGAGCGGATCGCCGCGATCTGAGTCTCGCGCAGCGCCGCGGCCACGTCGCTGCCGCGGGCGAGGGCGTCGTACAGCCGGCGCACGAAGCCGATGGTGCGCGTGTCGTCGATGCGCCAGGTGGTGGCCACCACCGCGCGCGCGCCGGCGCGCAGCAGCGGCGCCGTGAGCCCCTGCACCCCTTCGCCGGTGACGATCACTCCGCCCGCCGTGCGGCACGCCGACAGCACCACCAGATCGGCGCGCAGCCGCAGTGCGGCGAGGTCGCCCGGCGTGACGAAGCCGCTCTCCCCCCCGCCGGGGCTCAGCGCCAGCGCCGAGTGGCCGAGCCGCTCGTCGTCCACGAGCGCGTGCGTGGCGAAGTGGATCACGTCGAAGTCGCCGAGGGGGGCGTGCTCGAGGTACGCGGCGCTCGCCGCCTCGCGCAGCCGCACCATCGAGCCCGGCGCGTAGGTGGCCACGAGCCGAGCCTCGCGCGCCGACCCGGCGAGTCGCGGCAGACCGCCCGCTTCATCGAACGCCGCCCGATAGCTCCCCTCCGCGGCGCGCGCGGCGCGCGCCGCGGTGTCCTCCGCCGGCGGGTACGCGGGATCGCCGAAGGCGAGCACGCGCGCCCGCCCGACATCCCCAGCCGTCCGCGCGCGCAGCCGCAGCGCCGCCACCACCGATGCCGATGGCGCGATGCCGATCGCCAGCCGCTCCACCGCGTACCGGCCATCGCTCAGGCGCAGCGCGGCGAAGGGGAGGCGGTGGAGGGGGCCGTCGGGCACGATCACGAGCCGCGTGATCTCGGGCCCCACCGCGGCGAGCGCGGGATCGAGCACCGCGGCGCCGAGCGACCGCTCGAGCCCCCGCGGATCGGTTCCCCCCGCCAGCAGCGCATCGAGCCGCTCGATGGGCGCCGCGAGCGAGTCGGCCGATGGCAGCACCAGCGCCCGCAGCCGCGGCGCGCCACGGCTGCGGGTGAGCACGAAGAGCGTCGTCGGCGCATCGTCCGGACCGGTGACGAACTCCAGCAGCGCCGTGTGCTCGTCGGGGAGCGCCGAGGCCGCGGCGGCGCCATTGACGGGCTGCGCGCCCCCGGCATCGGCGCGCTCGTGACGGCGA
>CAMLEQ010000207.1 GCA_946479015.1 uncultured Gemmatimonadota bacterium
CCCAGTGCTCGATCCGGTTCAGCGCCGTCCCCCCCACCTTCACCGTCCCCGTCTCCCCGAGGATCGTGATCGAGCCCTCCAGGTTCCGCGGATACGTCAGCATCGTCACCTCGATCGTGCCCAGCGCCCCGTTCCGGAAGCGCAGGAGCGCGACCCCGGTGTCCTCCGATTCGATGCGCCGGGCCAGCGTCGCCGTGCGCGCCAGCACCGACTCCACCGGGCCCACCAGCCACTGGATCATGTCCACGTAGTGGCTCGCCTGGTTCATGAACGCGCCGCCGTCGAACTCCCACGTCCCGCGCCACGGCGCCAGGTCGTAGTAGCTCTGCGGCCGGTTCCAGCGCACCGTCGTGTTGGCGAGGTAGATGCGCCCGAAGCGCCCGGCATCGACCGAGCGCTTCAGCAACTGGATGGCGGGATTGAGCCGGTTCTGCTTGACCACGAACAGCTGCACGCCGGCCTCGTCGCAGGCCCGCACCAGCGCGTCGGCCTCCTCGAGGCGCGTGGCCATGGGCTTCTCGCAGATGACGTGCATCCCGTGCTCGGCGGCGAGGATGCCGTGCCGCGGGTGGAGCCCCGACGGGGTGCAGATCGCCGCCACGTCGGCGCCGACGTGCTCGAAGAGCGCCGCGGCGGGGGGGGCAGCCGGCACCCCCCACTGCGCCCCGGCCGCGCGCGCGCGCGCCGGGAGCTCGTCGGCCACCCCCACCAGCTCCAGCGCCGGCTGGCTGGCGATCGCCTCGAGGTGCCGCTCGCTGATGCGCCCGCACCCCACCACCACGATGCGGAACCGACGGTCGCCCGTCGCGGGTCGGGTCATTGCTCTCGCTCCCGGCGCGTCAGGCCGGCACCGGCGCGGCGGTCTCGGGGACCGCGGGCGCCACGCCGCCGCACGCGTTCCGGGTGTCGATGACGATGCGCGCCAGCCGGCGCACGCGCGCGTAGTCCACGCGCGAGTGGTCGGTCACGACCATCACCGCGTCCGCCTCGCGGAGCGCCTCGTCCGTGAGCGGCACCGACCGGCCGACCGCGCCGGACGGCGTGTGGCCGTCGTCCACGATCTCCGGCACGAACGGATCGTGGTAGCCCACCACCGCCCCCTTCGACGCGAGCAGGTCGAGGATCTCCAGCGCGGGCGACTCGCGGAGGTCGTCGATGTCCTTCTTGTACGCCACGCCGAGCACCAGCACGCGCGAGCCCTTCAGCGGCTTCCCCGCCTCGTTGAGCGCATCCGCCATCTTCTGCACCCAGAACGCCGGCATCTCGGTGTTGATCTCCCCCGCGAGCTCGATCATGCGCGTCTTGTAGTGCAGCGTGCGCATCTTCCACGCGAGGTAGTGCGGGTCGAGCGGGATGCAGTGACCGCCGATCCCCGGGCCCGGCGTGAACTTCATGAAGCCGAACGGCTTCGTGGCCGCCGCGTCGATCACCTCCCACACGCTCACGCCGAGCTTGTCGCAGATCACGGCCATCTCGTTCACGAGGCCGATGTTGATCATGCGGAAGGTGTTCTCGAGCAGCTTGGTCAGCTCCGCCGCCTCGGGGGAGCTCACCGGCACCACGGTGTCGATGAACAGCTCGTAGACCTGCTTGCCGAGGGCCACGCACTGCGGCGTGACGCCGCCGAGCACCTTGGGGGTGTTCTTCGTGTGCCAGCGCGCGTTGCCCGGGTCCACGCGCTCCGGGGAGAAGCAGAGATAGAAGTCCTCGCCGACCGTGAGCCCCCGCCGCTCGAACGTCGGGAGCAGCACCTCGCGCGTGGTCCCGGGATAGGTGGTGGACTCGAGCACGATGAGCTGCCCGGGGCGGAGCGCCTCCGCCACCGCCTCGGTGGCGGCCACGACGTAGGACATGTCGGGATCCTTCGTCTTGCCGAGCGGCGTGGGGACGCAGATGGAGATCACATCGCACTCCGCCAGCCGCGCCATGTCGAGCGTGGCTTCCAACCGTCCGTCCCGGCGGAGCGCCGCCACATCGGACGCGTGGACGTCCTTGATGTGGCTCTCGCCCGCGTTGACGATCTCCGCCACGCGCGGCGACTTCTCGAAGCCCACCACGCGGAGCCCCGCCTTGCCCATCTCGACGGCGAGCGGCAGCCCGACGTACCCGAGTCCCACCACGCCGCACACCACCTCGCGGCGGGCGATCTTGTTGGACAGCGCCTCGTATGTGCTCATGCGTCAGCGAAAGAAGTTGGCTCCGTCACGCGACGATCGGCACGTCCGCCCGCGCCCGCTTCAGCAGTGCGCGCACGCGCGCGCGCCGCGAGAGGGAGAAGAGCGAGTCGGCCGACGGCGATGCGTCGAGGGAAACGATCCCGCGCGCGTCCATCCGGCCGCGCAGCTCCGCGATGACGTCCGCCGGCACTTCGGCCGGCGCGTCGCCGCCGTGCACCACGTACAGGATGCCCACGGCCCCCGGCAGCACCGCCGTGACCGCATCCTCCGGACATCCGGCGATCAGGTATCTCGGAAAGAGTGCCGCGAACCCGGCGCGCTGCCGGACTCTCGGCAGCAGCGTGGTGAATCCGTCCTTCCGCAAGTTAATCTCCGCCCACGCTTCGGCGCGCGGCTTCGTGTACAGCAAGATCCAGCGAGTCTCCCGTTCCAATGGTGTCCGTCTCCAACCGCTGGCTCCCCGCGCCCCCGGCGGCGCGCCCCGAGGCGCGGTAACCTTCGCGGGGCGTCGCCAGTCATTCCAGGACGGCGCCTCTCCGGTGCCGTCCGGTCGCGAGAACATAACGGAAGCAAATTGAGCGTTCAAGCGAACAGCTACCCCTTGCCGATCGCGCCGCAGGGCCTCCAGGCGCTCGTGCCGTGCGCGCACGGGCCCGCGGGATGTCCGCTCGCGGTGGACGTCCCGGCACTCGCTCGCGCGCTCCGCGCCGGCGATCACGACCGCGCGTATCGCATCGCGCGTGCCTCCAATCCGTTCGCGTCCACCTGCGGGCACGGCTGTCACGCGCCGTGCGAGAGCGCGTGCCGCCGCCGCTCCTTCGGCGCGCCGGTGGCGGTCGCGGCGCTCGAGGCCTACGCCACCGCCTGCTCGCCCCCCGGCACGCACGCCTCGCCGGAGCCGTGCACCAGCGCGCACGACGCGCGCTCGGTGGCCGGGCTGCTCGCCCTCTCGCCGGCCGCGGCGATCGCCGCGCCCCGCTCCGGCCATCGCGTGGCGGTGATCGGCGCCGGCGCGGCCGGCCTGGCGTGCGCGCACGACCTCGCACTCCTCGGCCACACGTGCGTCGTGTTCGACGAGGCGCCCGAGCCCGGCGGGCTGCTCACGCGCGGCATCCCCGCCTTCCGCTTCCCCGTCGCCGCGGCGCGCGCCGAATGCGCCGCGGTGCTGGCGATGGGCGTGGAGCTGAACGACCGCTACCGCATCGAGGGGAGCGGCGACCTGCGCGCGCTCCTCGCCGGCGAGTTCGACGCCGTCTTCCTCGCCATCGGCGCCTCGCACGCGCGCGACGCGATGTTCCCCGACCAGCCGGAGCACGAGCACGTGCTCGATGCCTGGCGCGTGCTCGGCGGCGAGTGCCCGCCCACCCGCGAGGCAGTGGTGCTCGGCGGGGGGGACATCGCCGCGGATGCCGCGCGCGTGCTCCGGCGCGCCGCGGCGCACTCGGGCGCGCTCCCGCCCACCGTGCGGCTCGTGCTCGAGACCACGATCGAGGCCTCGCCGCTGGCGCCGGCATCGCTCGTCGCCGCGCTCGACGATGGTATCGATGTGCGCGCGGGGTGGAGCCCCACGCGCTACCTCGTGGACGAGAGGGGCGCGCTGGTGGGGGTGGAGATCGCCCGCCGCGGCGACCGCACGACCATGGTCCTCCCCTGCGATCTGGTGGTGACCGCCGGCGCGCGTGCGCCGCGCGCCGCCCCCTTCGCACCGGAGATCGCTTGCGACGGGCAGGGCGCCATCGTGGTGGATCCCGACACGCTCCAGACCTCGAGGCCCCGCGTGTGGGCCGGCGGCGCGTGCGCGTTCGGTCACCGCTCCATCGCGCACGCCGCCGCCGATGGCAAGCGCGCGGCGTGGAGCATCCACGGCGCGCTCACCGGAGAGCCGGTGCGCGTCGCGGTCGCTTCGGCGTGGGTGGAGGTGGACGACTGGGATCCCGGGCGCGCCGAGCGCGCGCTGGCCCTGCCCCGCGTCGCGCCGCGCCCCGCAGTTCCACCCACCGATCCGTTCACGCCCAGCGGGCTCCGGGCCGCCGATGAGATGGCCGCCGAGGGCGCGCGCTGCTTCGACTGCACCGTCGTCCCCGTGGTGGACGAGCGGTGCACGTCGTGCGGGCGCTGCGTGCGCGCCTGTCCGCACGGCGCGTTCGCCATCGACGGCGGGTCGCCGCCGCGACTTCGCCTGGATCAGGACGCGTGCACGCGGTGCGGCGTCTGCGTGGCGAGCTGCCCCGAAGGGGCCATCGCCATGCTCCGGGCCGTCTGGGAGTCGCGCCTCACCACCCAGCCGGAGGCCGACGCCACCGCGCTCGAGGATACGCTCGAGAGCGCGACCCCGGCGGGGTGATCACCCGCCGTCGCGCACCTCCGCGCCCTGCCGCCGCAGTCGGCCGAGCGTCGCATCATCCAGCCGCGCCGAGATCACCCAGTGGTCGCCATCCGGGCGCTGCGACAGCACCTCGCCCGCGCGATGCAGCTCGGCGAGCAGCTTCCCGTCGGCGAACGGAACGCGCAGCTCGGTCACCGGGCGCTGCCGCCGCACGGCGGCCAGGAGCGCGCGCCGCAGCGGCTCGAGCCCATCCTCCGCCACCGCCGACACGAACACGGAGTTCGGCAGCAGGTTGCGCGCGCGCTCCTGGAGCGCCGCCAGGTCCGCCGGCGCGAGCCGGTCGATCTTGTTGAAGACGTGCAGCACGGGGTACTCGGTGAGCCCCAGCTCGGCGAGCACCTGATCCACCACCTGTCGCTGCTCCTCCCACGTGGGGTGGCTCGCGTCGATCACGTGCAGCAGCAGCTCGGTCTCGCGCGCCTCCTCGAGCGTGGCGCGGAAGGACGCCACCAGGTGGTGCGGCAGCTTCCGGATGAAGCCGACCGTGTCGGTGACCAGCACGCGCTGGTTCTCGCCCAACCCCACCTCGCGCGTGAGCGGGTCGAGCGTGGCGAACAGGCGGTCCTCCACGAACACATCGCGCGACGCGCTCAGCGCCCGCAGGATCGACGACTTCCCCACGTTCGTGTAGCCGACCAGCGAGGCGCGGAACTCGGCGCGGCGCGACTGCCGCTGCACCTCGCGCGCCTTCTGCACGTCCACCAGCCGCTCGCGGAGCACGCGGATGCGGTGGTTGATCAGCCGCCGGTCGGTCTCGAGCTGCGTCTCACCCGGCCCACGCATGCCGATGCCGCCGCGGAACTTCTCGAGGTGCGTCCACATCCGGGTGAGGCGCGGCAACAGGTACTCGAGCTGCGCCAGCTCCACCTGCATCTTCGCCTCCGCCGTGCGCGCGCGGGTGGCGAAGATGTCGAGAATCAGCTCGGCGCGGTCCATGATGCGCTTGCCGAGCGCCTGCTCGATGTTGCGCGCCTGCGCCGGCGTCAGCTCATCGTCGAAGATCACGAGCGTGGCGTCGGTGCGCTCGACCTCGTGGCGCAGCTCCTCGAGCTTCCCCTTCCCCAGATACGTGCCCGGATTCGGGCGGTCGAGCATCTGCGTGACCTCACCCACGATCACCGCGCCCGCGGTGTCCGTGAGCTCCGCCAGCTCCTCCAGGTGCTCCGCGAGATGGTGCCGCGCGCGCGACGCCTTGAGCGGCGCCCCCACGAGGATCGCGCGCTCGATGGGCGGAGCGAGATTGATCGTGTCGCGAGTGATGGAACGAACCTCGGTCAGTGAGTCAGTGCGTCGGGGTCAGCGCGAGTTCCCCCCCATGGCGGAATAGCGCCCCGTCCTGTCGTACTTGAGCGTGAAGGTGCCCACCGCCGATCCGACCGTGATGTCGCCGGTGACGCGGTACGGCACGGTGCCCGTGTTCATCAGCTCGCGCCCCGCCGTGCCGATCCCGGCCCACGAGAACGAGAGCGGGAGGCGCACCTCGGTGGAGTCGTTCTTCTGCACCGAGAACTTCGCGTCCGTGGCCCCGGACCCGAACGGGATGGTGTCCACGTACAGCTTGTACGTCATGCGCGTGGCATCGAGGCGGAAGTGGTTCGGGTTGTACACGTTCATCACGATGTCCACGCTGCCGCCGGTGAGGCCGAGGCCGTTCACCCGCACATCCTTGAGCGTCACCACCGGGTCCTGGAAGCCGTTCAGTCCGAGCGACGAGCACGCGGTCGTCGCGCCGATCACCACCGCCATCGCCAGCAGGGCCACCTTTCGCATCGATCCTCCGACAGGTTGCGCGCGCGATCATTCGGGGCGCGCGTGTTTGCGCTTCAACTCGTCCCACCACGCGAGGCGCTTCGCGATCTCCCGCTCGAAGCCGAACCGCCCCGGCGCGTACAACGTGGTGCCGCGCAGCCGCTCCGGCAGGTATTCCTGCGGAATGTATGCCTCCGGCGCATCGTGCGCGTATTGATACCCCTCCCCATAGCCCAGTTCCTTCATCAATCCCGTGGGCGCGTTCCGGATGTGCAGCGGCACGGGCTCCGCCGGGGTCTCGCGCGCCGCGTCGAGCGCCGCCCGCAACGCGGCCTTCGCGCTGTTCGACTTGGGAGCGGTGGCGAGGTAGATGGTCATCTCGGCGAGCGGAAGATATCCCTCCGGCGCGCCGAGCATGTGGTACGCATCCCGCGCCGCCACGGCGATCTGGAGCGCGTTCGGGTCGGCGAGCCCCACGTCCTCCGCCGCCATCGCGATCGCGCGGCGGAAGATCGTCATCGGGTCCTCCCCGCCGTCGAGCATGCGCGCCATCCAGTAGAGCGCCCCCTGCGGATCGCTCCCGCGCAGCGACTTGTGGTACGCCGAGAGCATGTTGAAGTGGACTTCGCCGGATTTGTCGTGGACGG
>CAMLEQ010000208.1 GCA_946479015.1 uncultured Gemmatimonadota bacterium
CATGGGAGTGCGGGTCCGCGGGGCGGGGGCGCGCGATCGATCACCCCGCGCCAGGCGATCCGCTCCCGCGCGCGCTACCGCTGCCAGAGCACGAGCGGCGCTTCCAGCGGCACCATCGCCCCCTCGTGCCACGGCACGATCCGCGGCGTGAAGTCGTCCGACGGCCGCTCCGCGGGCACGCGAGCCACGTACGTGGCGGCGCCCGCACGCCCGTCGTCCGGCGCGGCGCGCGTCATCGGGACCACGACGCCGGGCGCCGTCCCCACCGGGTCGGCGTAGAGCTCCACGCGCACGTCGCCGGGGTCGACGGCGCCGAACGACACCTCCACCGAGAACTGCCACGCCCCGCCATCCCGCCGCACGGAGCGGCGGCCGAAGCCGAGCGTTCCCCAGTCGCGCGCGAGCCGCTCGCGCCACGCCGCGAGATCGCGCGCCAGCCGCGCGCCGTCCGCCGCGCGCAGGCGCAGCCGCTCCACGGCGGGGAGGTAGAGCCGGTCGAGATACTCGATGACCATCCGGTTGGTGCTGAAGCGCGGCGCGAGCGCGCCCATGCTCGCGCGCATCCGGGCGATCCACCTCGATGGAATCCCGCGCTCGTCTCGATCGTAGAACTCGCGCGCGATCTCGCGCTCGAGCAGCTCGTACAGCCGCTCCGCATCCGCGCCGTCCCCATTCCCCTCCAGCACCCACCCCAGCGAGGGGTCGTACGCCTCGTCCCACCAGCCGTCGCGCGACGACACGTTGATCCCGCCGTTCGCCAGCACCTTCATCCCGCTCGTGCCGGACGCCTCCCACGGCCGCCGCGGCGTGTTGAGCCACACGTCCACGCCCCGCACGAGCTCCTGCGCGAGCGTGATGTCGTAGTCCTCGAGGAACACCACGCGCGCACGGACCTCGGGGCGCCGCGCGAACGCGGCCCACTCGTGCACCAGCGCCTTCCCCACCTCGTCCTCCGGGTGCGCCTTCCCCGCCACCACGAGCTGCATCGGGCACGCCGGATCGTTCAGCAGCCGCGCCAGCCGCGCGGGATCGGCGAGCAGCAGCGTGGGACGCTTGTACTCGGCGAACCGGCGCGCGAAGCCGAGCGTGAGCGCGTCGGGACCGAACACCTCTCTCGCGCGCGCGAGCTCCGCGTCGTCCGCCCCCGCGAACCCCAGCTGCCGCGCGAGCCGCGAGCGCACGACATCCACGAGCGTGCGCCGCGCCGCGACGCGCATCGCCCACAATTCCTCATCGGACGCGCAGCAGATGCGCTCCGGCAATCCGTCCACCGCGCCCATCCAGCGCGCCTTGCCGCAGCTCTCCTCCCAGAGCCGGTCCGCCTGCGGGGAGTCCCACGTGGGCACGTGCACGCCGTTCGTCACGTGCGTCACCGGCACGTCGCGCTCGGGCCACCGCGGGAACATCCCGGCGAACAGCCGGCGGCTCACCGCGCCGTGCAGCGCGCTCACCGCGTTCACCGCACCGCTGCCGCGGAAGGCGAGCACCGCCATCTTGAACGGCTCGCTCTCGTCGCGCGGATCGAGGCGGCCGAGCCCCACCAGCTCCTCCACGGAGATCCCCAGCTCCGGCGCGTACCGCCGCAGATAGGGGAGATGCTGCCGGATGAGCGCCGGATCGTGGCGCTCGAGTCCCGCGGCCACCGCGGTGTGCGTGGTGAACACGTTCCCCGCCCTCGTGGCGCAGAGTGCTTCGTGAAAGGTCGTGCCATGCCGCCCCATGAACGCGCGCGCGCGCTCGAGGATGCTGAACGCCGCGTGCCCCTCGTTCAGGTGGCAGATGTCCACGTCGATGCCGAGCGCCTCGAGCGCGCGCCAGCCGCCGAGTCCGAGCACGATCTCCTGCATGAGCCGGCGCTCGTGCCCCGCCACGTACAGCTTCCCGGTGATGTCGCGGTCCACGGGGCTGTTGAGCGGGTCGTTGCTGTCGAGCAGGTAGAGCGGCACGCGCCCCACCTGCGCGCGCCACACGCGCAGGTACAGCGGCCGTCCGGGAAAGTCGAGCGTGACGTGCAGCCAGCCGCCGCCCGTGGCGGGCACCGGACGCACGGGGAGCGCGATGGGATCGTTGAACGGGTACGCCTCCACCTGCCGGTCGTCGGCGTCGAGCATCTGCCGGAAGTACCCCTCCTGGTACAGGAGCCCCACCCCCGTCACCGGCACGCCCAGATCACTGGCCGCCTTGAGGAAGTCCCCCGCGAGCACCCCGAGCCCGCCGGCGTACAGCGGAAGCGCCTCGCCGAGGCCGAACTCCAGGCAGAAGTAGGCGGCGTGCCGGAGCGGCGCGTCCGGGTGCGACGTCGCATACCACCCCGGTTCCGCGAGGTAGCGCCGGCGCGCCTCGTCCAGCCGCTCCAGCTCCCGCGTGAACGCCGGATCGGCGGCGAGGCGCTCGAGCCGCGCGCGCGGGATGTCGTGGAGAATCGTCCACGGATTCTCCGAGCGCTCCCAGCTCGATGGATCGACGGTGTGCCACAGCTCGTCGGCCGCGTGGCTCCACGTCCAGCGGAGATCCAGCGCGAGCGACTCCAGCCGGTCGAGCCCTTCCGGCAGTGCGCGCGAGAACACGAGATCGGTGGTCATGCGCCACCGCCGGGATCGATGTCGCGCGCGGCGCCCGGGCGCGCGACCGGGTCACGACGCACGCGACGTCACCGGCTTGCCGTCGGAGATCTGATCGGAGGGGAAGAGGATGACCTCGTCCCCGACGCTCACCCCCGAGCGCACTTCCGCCGCGGCATCGCCGAGGTGTCCCACCCGCACCTCGCGACGGCGCGCCCGACCACCATCGATCACGTACACGCTCCACCCCCGCGCTTCGCGCACGAGCGCGCTCGTGGGCACCGCCACCACGTTGCGCGCCGACCAGGTGATGATGCGCGCCTCCACCCGGAAACCGTCGCCGAGCGTCGGCGGCGGGTTCGGCGCATCGATGATCACGTTCACCCGCTGCTCGTCCACGCCGAGCGCGGACACCTTCGTGAACGCCGCGGGCTCCACCTCTCGCACGCGCCCCGGCAGCGCGCCCTCCGTCTCCTCCCCGCCCCCGTCCCCCGACCACCGCTCCAGCCGCACCGGGTCGCCGGGGTGGATGGTGGCGCCGTCGCTCGAGAGCACGTCCACCACCACCTCCAGCACGCGCGGCTCGCCGATCTCGATCAGCGGCGTCCCCGCCGCCACCACACGCTCGCTCCGCTCCGGCACGCGCAGCACGCGTCCGCTCGCCGGGGCGCGCACGAGCACCACCTCCCCCGCGGCGCCGCCCAGCTCCACGAGCGCGGCGCGCGCCTGACGCACGTCCGCCTCGGCGGCGCGTGCGCGCTCCCCGGCCGCGCGCGCGTTCTCCTCCGCCTCCCGTAGCGCGAGCGTGCTCTGCTCCACGTCGCGCGGCGCGAGCGCTCCGGCGTCGGCCAGGCGCCGCACCCGCTCCAGCTCCCGGCGCTGCAACACGAGTGCCTCGCGCGTGGCCCGCACGCGCGTGTCCGCCTCGCGCGCCAGCGCGAGCGCCGCATCCACGCGCGAGCGCGCCTGCGCGGTGGCCGGCGCATCCAGGGGAAGGGGCGCGAGACGCGCCAGCGGATCGCCCGCGTGCACCACGGCGCCCTCGAGCAGGGCGATCCGCTCCACGCGCCCGGCCACCGGCGCCGCCACCACGTACCGGTCGCGCACGCGCGTGCGCCCGTCGGCGCTCACGGCCACTTCCAGCGGGCCGCGCGTCACGCGCGTCGTCTCCACCGCGAGCGGGCTCGGTCGCATCGCCAGCGCCACGCCGGCCACCGCCGCCGCGGCGATCACGAGCAGGATCACGCGCCTCCGCATCGATCGCATCGCTCGCCCCTACTCGCGCGTCTTGAGCGCCCGCACGAGGTCCAGCCCGTTCACCATCCCGCGCGCCACGAGCGCCGCGAGCGCGGCGGACGCCAGCACCACCGCGACGGAGAACGCGTACGTGCCCGCATCGGCGATGAACGGGAAGTGGAACCGCTCGCTCTGGAACCCCTGCGCCAGCGCGGCGCTGAACGCCAACCCGAACGCGACCCCCACCGGGATCGCCGCCACCGTCACCACCGCCTGCTCCCCCACGAGGGTGCGCGTCACCTCGCCGCGCGTGAAGCCGAGCACGCGGAGGCTCGCCAGCTCGCGGCCGCGCTCGGAGATCGCGACGCGCGCGTTGTTGTAGACCACGCCGAGCGCGATGAGGCACGCGCTCCCGATCACGATCGGCATCACGAGCGCCGTGCTCTGGCGCATCTGCTCCTCCATGTTGTGGAGGATCGCCGCGCGCGACACCTCGCCGCTCACCCCCGGCAGCTCGCGGAGCGCCACCGCCACCGCCGGCTCGGCGCCGTCGCGCACGGAGAGGTAGGCACCGCTGATAGCGTCCCCCTCGCGCAGCAGCCGGTTGAGCGCGCGGCGATCCATGTACGCGCCCTGCCCGGTCATCTCGTCCACCATCCCGACCACCACCAGCGGACGACGCACCCCGCCCAGCTCGAGCAGCTCCGCCGTCACCGTGTCGCCGGCGCGCGCGGGGAGCGCGCCCGCCCGGCGGGGGGTGAGCACCGCGCCCCCGGGGGGGATGGCGTCCCCCCGCGCGCGCAGGTCGTGGAGCCGCCACAGGTCGCCGCCCCCCTCGCGTCCGGTGATCGACGTCGTGCGCACGGCGGTGCCGCGGCGCAGCCGCACGCCGGTGGTGCGGAACGGTTCCGCGGCCAGCACTCCGGGCACGTGCCGCAGCTCGTTCGCCGCGCGCAGCGGACGCACCTGCGTGAAGACGGTGGTGAAGTCCCATCGCGCGGCGCGATCGAACTGCACGTCCACCATCCAGCGGAACGCGTCGTTGGGGTACCGCCCCGCGGCCAGCAGGGCGATGGCGAGCGCGATCCCCACGATCCCCGCGGCCGTCCGCAGCGGGCGCCGCTCGAGGTTGCGCAGCACCATCCGCGTCGCCGGCGAGACGAACGCGCCGAGTCCCAGCCGCTCCGCGAGCAGCGGGCGGTAGCGCCCCGGGGACTCCGGCAGCAGCGCCTCCGCCGGGGGGAGCGAGGTGGCGCGGTGCACGGCGCCGAACGCGCCGAGCAGCGCGAAGCCGCCGCTCACTCCCACCCCCAGCACCGCGCCCCACCAATCCACCATCGGGCGCAGCGCGGGGAAGTGGAAGTACACGGCGTAGAGCCGGAGGAAGGCGCGACCCATCCACACGCCGGCCGCGAGCCCGCCCACCGCGCCGAGCCCCACCGCGCCGAGGGCGAAGGCGAGATAGTGCGCGCCCACCTCGCGATCGGTGTAGCCGAACGCCTTCAGCGCCGCGATCTCCTCGCGCTGCGACGACACCAGGCGCGACAGCACCACGTTCAGCAGGAAGGCGCCGACGATCAGGAAGAACACCGGGTAGACGGTGGCGTACACCGCGAGCTGGCGGAACTCGTCGGCGAGCACGCGCGCCGAGAGCTGGTCCTTGCGCCCATACGCCCCCGCGCTCCCCCACGGCGCGAGCAGCCGGTCGAGCGCCTCGATCACCGCCGGCTCGCTCGCGCCCGGCGCGAGGCGCACCACCACGTCGTTGAACGCGCCCTTCATGTCGAAGGCGGTCTCCAGCGTTCGGCGGCTCGTCCACAGGATCGCGTAGCGCCGGTTGTCGATCACGCCGGCGGCGCCCACCTCCACCACGAACTCCGGTGAGAGCCCGACGCCCACCACGCGCAGCCGCTGCCACCGCCCGTTGATCACCGCGCCGAGCGTGTCGCCGGGCGCGAGATGGTTCGCGGTGGCGAACGGCTCGCTCGCGATCACCTCGTCGTCGCGCCCCGGCGCGATCCAGCGGCCGCGGCGCACGTACACCTCGTTCAGCATCGGCGCGCGCCGCTCGGGGATGGACACCATGTGCCCGACCGCCGGCTCGGCGAGCCGCGGCACGTCGAGCGTCACGTCGCGCACGATCCGCGTCTGGAGCGCGCCCACGCCGGCGATCTCCGCCAGGTGCCGCTCGAGCGGGAGCGGCGCGCGTTGCAGCGTCGCGAACACGTCGCCGAGCCGGTACGTGGCGAAGTACGCGTCGCGCGCGCTGCGGATCGACGCGAGCGTGCTGCGCAGCCCCATGATCGTCATCGCGCCGCACGCCATCACCGCGGCGGTCGAGACCACCTGGATCCAGTGGCGGCGCAGGTCGCGCGTCAGCTTCCGGTCGAGTGCGCGCACCGTCGCTCCTGCCGGCTCGGCTCGCCCCCCCGGCGGGAGTGCCGGAGAGGGTCATCGGTCATCCTGACGTGAGATCGCTGCCGCGACAATCGGCTGCATCCGCGCGCGGTGTAGGCATGCCCCCGACCGCGGGCCCCGCCCCCACCCTGGCGCACCGCCGGCCTCATGGCTATCGTCGCGCCATCTCTCGCTCGGAGTCGTCCATGCCCCGCAGTCGCTCGCGCCCCGGCACCGCCGGTGATGTCCTCGTGCTCGTCGGCACCACGAAGGGGGCGTTCCTGTTCTGGTCCGACGCGTCGCGCCGGCGATGGCGGATGGAGGGTCCGTACTTCCCCGGGGAGGCCGTCTACGCGCTCGCGTACGACGAGCGCGGCGCGCGGCGCCGGCTGCTCGCCGCCACGCGCAGCTTCCACTGGGGGAGCGTGATCCGCACCAGCGACGACTTCGGCGCCACGTGGAGCGCGCCCGACCGGCAGAACGTGCGCTTCCCCGAGGGGAGCGGGATGTCGCTCGTGCAGGTGTGGCAGATCACGCCGGGGCCCGCATCGGATCCGGATCTCCTCTGGTGCGGCGTCGAGCCCGCCGCGCTCTTCGAGTCGCGCGACGGCGGCGACTCGTGGAGCCCGGTGCAGGGGCTCCTCGCGCACGAGCATCGCGAGCGCTGGCAGCCGGGCGGGGGCGGGCTCTGCCTGCACACCATCGTCCCCGATCCATCCAACCGCGACCGCATGCTGGTCGCGATCTCCACCGCCGGC
>CAMLEQ010000209.1 GCA_946479015.1 uncultured Gemmatimonadota bacterium
TGGTGTACGGGGGCGACCCGGCGCAGTGGATCGCGCTGGCGCACACGCTCAAGGCACGGCTCTACCTGCACACGGCCGAGGTGAACGGGACGTCGGCATACGCCACGGCGCTCGCCGAGGCGCAGCAGGGGATCGCGTCGAACGCGGGCGACTACGTGGTACCGTTCACCGGCGCGAACGAGGGGGAGTCCAATCCCTTCTGGCAGATCATGAACGCCAACGGCGGCACGGGGCGCGATGGCGACCTGATCGCCGACGGCACGACGTACCTGTACCGACTGCTCGACGATGCGGGCGACCCGCGTCGCGACGAGTACTACGATCTGGCGAACAAGGACGGCGGCTATCTGAGCGCTTTCCGCGGCGGGCCGGCGTATCCGCAGCCGATCGTGACCTACAACGAGAACCTGCTCATCCTGGCGGAAGCGCAGTTCCAGACCGGCGATGAGGCGGGAGCGCTCTCGTCGCTGAACGCGGAGCGCGAGGCGTGGGGGACGCAGACGCAGTGGCACTCGGCCATCAGCCTCGCGCCCTCCGCGGCATCGGGGGGCGCGCTGCTCCAGGCGATCATGACGGAGAAGTACATCACGCTCTTCCAGAACCCGGAGGCGTGGAACGATTACAAGCGCACCTGCATCCCCGCGCTCACGCCGGCGAACGGGGCGACGGTCATCCCCGGGCGGCTGCTGTACGGCGTCACCGAGCGGCAGACGAATCCCAGCGTGCCCGAGCCGAGCCAGCAGCCGGCGCGGAACGCGAACGATCCGAGCGCCTGCCCGGCGCCGTGAAGTCGTAGTCCGAGCCGCCGGCCCGCAGCGGTCGCTCTGCTCTCCCGGGTGGAGCGACCGCTGCGGCGCCGCGGCCGTGCTGCTCGATGCACCACGTCGTCGTAGCTTTCACGATGCGGCGATGACCTCGCGCGCCGCGCGCTCTCCGGATGTGATCGCTCCGGCCACCGTGCTCGCCTCGCCGCTCGAGTCCGCGGCCTCGCCGGCGAAGAAGAGCGTCCCCTCCACCGGCTCGGCGAGCCGTCGTCGCGCACCGATCCCGCCCACGGTCACCCAGCTGTACGCTCCGCGAGAGCGAGCGTCGCGCGTCCAGTCGTGATGGTGCGCCTCCTCGAGGAGGCGCTCGACATCCACCCGACCGTCGAAGAGCGACCGCACGCTCTCCACCGCGCGCGCGATGATCACATCGCGCGGCTGGCCGGAGAGTGCCGCCGCGCGCGGCCCGCCCACCCAGGCGGTGAGCCGGTTGGTGCGCTCGGGGAGCGCGGTCCAGAAGGTCCGGAACGGAAGCCCGGCGGCGTGGAAGAACGCCGTGTTCCGCCAGCGACCGCCGTCCACCGTTTCCCAGAACGGCTCCCCGAAGCGGAGCACCACCTTGTGCACCTCGCCCATCGCCAGGCGGTCGAGCGCCCCACCTTTCATGTGCAGCGGCGGGGCGAAGTGGACGGCCACCGGATCGTCGGGCGGGGCCTGGAGCACGCCGAGCGGCAGGGTGATCACCGCCGCCCGCGCGCGGCAGCGCAGCGGCGTGCCGTGTCCTTCGACGTCCAGCTCCACGGTGCCCGCCGACCATCGCACCGTTCGCACCGTGCTGCCGAGGCGCAGCTCGACACGCGCCGGGTCGAGCACGCGCCGCATGTGCTCGATCAACGTCGCGTAACTCCCTCGCGGCCGGCTCGGCACGGACGCGGCGGCGGCGTCGCCGGACATCTCCGTCGCGATGGCGCGGAGGCTGACGCGCGCGGGATCGGCGGCGTCGTAGTCCTCGACGAGGCGCCCGAGCCATGCGGCGGCGGAGGCGCATCGCGGGTCCTCCTGCACCACGCGGGAGAGAAAGCGCGCCAGCGGTTCGTCACCCTGGACGCGGGCGGCCTCGCGGAGCAAGGGGCGCAGCTCACCGAGGGGATCGTCCATGCGCTCGAAGCGGCCGTCCCGCACCACCCAGCGATCTCCGGTGCACTTCACCAGGCCGACGCCCGTCTCCCGGAGCAGCGCGAGCGTGGCTTCCGGGCGCCCGTGCACGAACTCGGCGCCCAGCTCCACCTGGTCCGGCTCCGTCCAGATCCGCCCTCCCACACGGTCGCGCGCCTCGAGCAGGAGCACGTGCCGCCCCGCTTCGGCGAGCCGCCGGCTGGCGGCGAGGCCCGCCGCGCCCGCGCCGACCACCACCACATCCGCATCGGACATCTCCGCGCTCCTCTCCTCGAACGAATCGCCAGCCGCCCACCGTTACTGTACCTCCGGGCGCGTCTCCCCGCTCGATGCACTCCGGGTGCCGATGGCGGCGCCGGTAGCGGCGCCGCCATCGGATCGGTCGATGGCCGAGGCCACCTCGCTCGGCGGCTCCACGACGGGCTCGCTCGTTCCGAGCAGGATCGCCTCGAGGTCGAGGTCGCGCTGGATGCGGCGCAGCACGTCGTCGCCGATCACGCCGCGGTCGCGCAGCGCCGTCACGGTCGCGAGCTCCTCCCGGATCATCCGCGCTCTCAGGAGTCGGTACTCCGCCGCGCGCTGCTCGTCGAGGGCGCCCGCCTCGTGCGATGGCGCCGCCACGGCGTGCGGCTGGGCGAAGTCGTGCGACCGACCGCGGAGCTGCCGCGATTCGCGCGCCGCCCAGCGGCGCGCGCGCTGCTGGTGCCGGCGCCGGAGATACCGGATGACCTCCGGATGCGCGCCGTCTGCTACCGCGGGATCGTCGAGCGCGCGCACCGCCGCCTCCGCGGCCAGCACGCGCGCGTGCGCCTCCTCGTCCTCCGCCTGCCGCTCGATCGGAAGTCGCAGCCACTTCAGGAGCGGCGCGAGCGATGTGCCCTGCACCACGAGCGTCACCAGGATCACGGCGAAGGTGATGAAGATGATCCGCTCGCGCGCCGGAAAGGGCGCGCCCGAGGCCGTCACGAGCGGCAGCGCGAGGGCCAGCACGAGCGAGTCGCCGCCGCGCATGCCGGCCCAGCCGACGAAGAGCACCACGCGCCACGAGGGGAGGGGCTCGTGCGACCCGCGCGCCCACCGTCCCACGGCGCGCCCGATGTACGTGCTCGGCACCATCCAGGCGAGGCGCACCAGCACCACGCACGCGCTCACCAGCGCCGCCTCGCGGAGCAGCCGGCCGAGCGTGGCGTGCGCCATGGCCCGCGTCACGAACGGCAGCTCGAGGCCAATGAAGATGAAGATCAGGCTCTCGAGCAGGAACGTGACCACTGTCCACAGCGCCTCGTTCTGGAGCCGTATGGCGGGGTCGCTGAATCCCAATGCGTGCCGGCCGACGTACATCCCGGTCGCCACGACGGCCAGCACGCCGGAGGTCCCGAGCAGCTCGGCGGGAAGGTAGGCGGCGAACGGGGTGAGCAGCGAGACGAGGCTCTGCACCACGGGTGCCTGGCCGAGCAGGCGGTGCACGTGCAGCACCGCCAGCGCCACGGCGATGCCGACCACCACCCCGCCGCCCCCGCCCACGACGAACTGCACGCCGGCGCGCCAGGGGGAGAACATTCCGGTGACGGCGGCGGCCACCGCGATCCGGTACGCGACGAGCGCCGTGGCGTCGTTGAGCAGCCCCTCGCCCTCGAGAATGCTCTCGACCTCTCGCGGTGCGGAGAGCGCGCGCACGATCGAGAGCACGGCGACGGGATCCGGCGGCGACACGATGGCGCCGAGCGCGATCGCCGCCGCCCAGGTGAACGTGGGATCCACGGCGCGCGCCACCACGGCCACCGCCGCCGTCGAAACGAGCACCATGAGGATGGCGAGGCGGGTGATCGGACCGAGCGCCCGCCGGAAGTCGCGGAAGGAGAGCGACCGCGCGCCCCAGTAGAGGAGCGGCGGCACGAAGATGAGGAAGAGCGCGTCCGGCTCGAGCGTGATGCGCGGCAGCCCCGGCACGAGCGCCAGCAGGAGACCACCGACCACGAGCAGCACGGGATACGGTACTGCCAGGCGGCCGGCGACGACGCGCAGGGCGCCCGCGACGGCGAGGAGGAGGAGGACGAGCTCGAGGCCGGCCATCTCGTGACGACTCTCGTTCGGTGGTGGTCCGTCGCGCCTCGGGCGGGACGCGACAGCGCACCACGTCGGCGCTCAGTCGGCCGCCCGATGCTCGTGATCCACGAGCGACGAGTATTCCGGGTGACGACGGATGTACGCCCGGACGAACGGACACCGCGGCACCACTCGCATGTGCTCGCGCCTCGCGTGCTCCAGCGCTGCCTGTGCCAGCGCGCTCGCGTACCCACGCCCCTCGAGCGGCTTGGGCACCTCGGTGTGGATCAGGTAGAGATCTCCGCCGTGCACGGAGTAGCTGAGCGTCGCGGGCCGCTCGCCATCATGGATCTCGAACTGCCGCTCGGCGCTGTTGTCGATCACGTTCACAGTTCCACTCTCCGCTCTCTTCTGTGCGCGCGTCTCATGCTTCGAGTGTACGTGCGGCGCGCGGCTCGCGCACTCGCGGACCGAGCGTGGGTGCGCCGCACCCGTTCGCGAGCCTGCGCGGGCCATCACCTTACGGGACCGGTCCGGGCCGGGCAAGCTGAGCGGCGCCCGTGCGATTCACCGCGGTGCTCGCCATGCACCCTCGGCCCATCCGAGGAAGTGAGGATTCCCCCCGTGACGATCAGTCCACTCCCTGATGGCGTGGCGCGCCCCACGGCCCTAGGTTGCCATCGCGATTCCGCCGGCGGGCTCGACGCGCGGAACTCGCGGTCCGGAGCATCCGAGGGCGACACACCATGCGAACCTCCACGAAACGGCTCGCGGGCGGCCTCGCCGCGGCGGGGGGCGCCGGGATCGCGACCTGGGCGCTCGTGCGTCCGCGCCTCGAACGCTGGGGCGCCACCGATGCGGAAGTTGCGGCGAAGCTTCCCGGCGATGCGCACGTGCCGAACGCCGCCATCGTCACCACGAATGCGGTCACCATTCACGCACGCCCGGCGGACATCTGGCCGTGGCTCGCGCAGTTGGGGTGGCGGCGCGGTGGGCTGTACAGCTACGACTGGCTCGACCGGCTCTTCGGCTACCTCGACCGGCCCAGCGCCGAGGAAGTGCTGCCGGACTTCCAGCAGCTCCACGTCGGGGACACGATCCCGATCGGGCGCGGGCTGTCCTGGCCCGTGCTGGAGGTGGAGCCGGAGCGCGCGCTCGTGCTCGAGCTGCTCCCGGGGAAGGTCACCTGGTCGTTCGCGCTCGTTCCGGTGAACGGGAATGCGACGCGGCTCGTCACGCGCTCGCGCTGCGCGCCCCCCGAGACGCTCCGGGAGCGGCTCACCCTGATGGCGATCGAGCCGCCGGCGTTCATCATGACGCGCAAGATGCTGCTCGGCATCAAGCGCCGGGCGGAGGCACTCGCGCGGAGGCGCGCACCGGGCGGGTGATGGGACGCTCGAGGATCGAGGGCGCCAGGCGCGCGTGGTGAGTCACGGCCGCACGCTCCTCGCACGCTTCCGGGGGTGTGCGCGCCCCTGCATATTCTCTCCACCTGCGCCGCCACCGCCGCCGCGCGGGCCCGCGTGAAATCCTCCCCGCCACGATCGCTGGCGAGCCTGTACGAGCCCCACGAGTACGAGATGAAGGGAAAATCGGAAAACGGATCCAGCTCACCTTCCAACGAGATGGATCGCCGCGAGTTCATGGTGCGCGCGGCCGTCATCGGCGCTGGCCTCGCGCGCACTCCGGAGCTCCTGCGCACCACTCACGGCGCGCAGCGAGTTGCCGGCGTGTCGAGCTCGGCGGGAAAAGCGCATCACCTCTCGCGCGCGGGGGAGCTGACGCTCGGCAACGACCACATCGCCGCCGCGTGGACGGTGGGCGATGGAACGCTGCGCGCGATCCGCGTGGAAGACCATCTCGGCCAGCACCCGATGGCGCTCTCTCCGGACGTCTTCACCCTCCGACTGGCGGATGGCGGGGGCGTCCTGCGGTCGAGCGGGATGCGCGTGGTCGGCGAGCCGAGAGCGGAGCGACTGGCCGGGAACCCCGCCGCCTCTCGCGCATCGGAGCGCGTGCCGGGGCGCCAGGTGGTCGTGGAGCTGGAAGACCGGGATGGGCGCCTGCGCGCCACCTGGCGCGGCGTGCTCCGCGATGGCTCGAGCTACGTGCGCCAGGAGCTCGAGTTGCGCGCCACGGGTACGGATCTACCCGTGCGGGAGATCGGACTGCTGGATGCGGTGGCGTCGGGCGCCACGCTCTCCGGCATCGTCGCCGGTTCGCCGGTGGTGGCTGGGAACCTGTTCTTCGGCGCGGAGCACCCGCTCTCCGAGAGCCGCGTGGTCGGTGATCGAGCGCGGTGCTACCTGAGCCGGGAGCTGCCGCTGCGCGCCGGCGCGCCGGTGTCGTTGTCGAGCGTGATCGGGACCACCCCGGCGGGGCAGCTCCGTCGTGGCTTCCTCGCGTACCTCGAGCGCGAGCGCGCGCACCCGTATCGCCCGTTCCTGCACTACAACTCGTGGTACGACATCGGATACTTCTCCCGGTACGACGAGGCGAGCGCGCTCGACGTGATCCGCGCCTTCGGCGAGGAGCTGCACGTGAAGCGCGGCGTGACGCTCAGCTCCTTCCTGTTCGATGACGGGTGGGACGATCCGGAGAACCTGTGGCGCTTCAACTCGGGCTTCCCACGGGGCTTCACGCCGATTCGCGAGGCCGCGGCACGCTGTGGCGCGGCGCCCGGCGTGTGGCTCTCTCCCTGGGGCGGGTACGGCAAGCCGAGGCAGCAGCGCCTCGCGCTCGGTAAGGCGCAGGGCTTCGAGACGAACGACGAAGGGTTCGCGCTCTCCGGACCGAAGTACTACGCGCGCTTCCACGAGGCGTGCGTGGACATGATCAGGAAGTACGGGATCAACCAGTTCAAGATCGATGGCACCGGTGATGCCGCGCGAGCGATCCCCGGGAGCACCTTCGACAGCGACTTCGATGCCGCGATCCACCTGATCGCCGACCTGCG
>CAMLEQ010000210.1 GCA_946479015.1 uncultured Gemmatimonadota bacterium
GCGGCATCGTACTGGATCTTGTCGGGGTTGCGCTGGTGGATGTAGGTGGCCGCGAGGGTGAGCGCTCCACGCGCAACGCGCTGCTCGACGCCAGCGTCCCAGCTCCGCGCGCGCTCCGGCCGCAGGTCCGGGTTCCCGCGCGCGAACGGCGAGGTGGAGGACACCTGGTCGAAGGTCGGCTCCTTGAACGCGGTGCCCACCGAGGCGCGCACGCTCGTGCCCGGCGCGACGCGCCACGCCGCAGCCGCGCGCCAGGTGCCGAAGGTCCCGAAGGCGCTGTTGTCGTCCACGCGCGCGCCCACCACCCACGACAGCACGTCGCGCACCGTCCCCACGCCCTGGGCGTAGTACGCGCGCAGGTCGCGCGACAGGGGGGCGTCGCTCCCCGCGTGCTGCCGCTGCCGCTCGGCCACGGCTCCGCCGCTCAGCACGATGTCCGGGGACAGGGACCAGCTGAGCCGCGCGTCCACGCTGCGGCGGTAGGTGGTCTTCGGCGCATCGTAGCAGAAGCAGGGATCGCCGGGGGAATCCGGCAGGTCGGCGTCGCGCGTGGCGCCGTTGGTGGCGCCGAGGAGCACGCGTGCCTCGAGGCGGTCGCCGAAGCGGCGCGAGCCCTCCACGGAGCCGATCCAGCGGCGCTCGGTGTGGAACTGGTTGCTGTCGATCACCGCGCCGGTGAAGTCGGTGGCGATGTGCGCCGCCGCGTCGATGTAGCGCGCGGAGGCGCGCAGGGCGGTGCGCGCGTCGGGCGCCACGCGCGCGCTCGCGTCGAACACGTTGTTCCGCGCCGCGCTGTTGAAGGCGTAGATGCCATCGGTGCCGTGGTGGGCGGCGGCGAGGGCGAAGCCCGCGCGGTCGCTTCCCGCCCCCATCGCGCCGCGCACCTCGCGCGCGCCGTAGCTTCCGCCGCCGGCGGCGAGCGAGGCGCGCAGCGGTCCCGAGCCGCGCCGCGTGAAGATCTGGATCACGCCGGTGACCGCGTTCGCGCCGTACAGCACGCTCGCCGGACCGCGCACGACCTCGATGCGCTCCACATCGTCGGTGGTCAGGTTGGCGAGGTCGATGAAGCCGCCGGGGTCGTTCACCGGCACCCCGTCCACGAGCACCTGTGTGTAGTCGCCCTGCCCGCCGCGCACGTAGAGCGACGTCTGCCCGCCGAACGAGCCGGTGCGCGGCACGTCGATCCCCGGCACGTCGCGCAGCGCATCCTGCACGGTGGTGATGCCGCGCGCGCGCAGCTCGCTCCCGGTGATGACGGTGGTGCTGGCCACGGATGCGGCCTGCGAGACGGACACGCGAGTGGCGGTGACGACCACGGGGTGAAGCTGCGCGGTGTCCGCGGCCGGCTGCTGCGCGCGCGCGACCGAAGCGGCGAGCGGCAGGAGCGAGGCGGCGAGGAGAAAGCGAGTGGCGTGCACGGGTCGTTCGCGGTGAGGGTGGATCAGCGCATGCGCCCGCGCAGCGGCAGCAGCGCGGGAGCGCCGACCGCCGGATCGCGGGTGATGACGAGGGGCCAGTCGTACACGGGCTCCAGCACGGACGCGCGCATCACCTCGGACGGCGCGCCGGCCGCGGCCACGTGTCCGTGATGGAGCAGCACGATCACATCGGCGAAGCGCGCGACGAGGTTGAGCTGGTGGCTCACGAGCAGCACCGCCTTCCCATCGCGAGCGAGGCGGGCGAACAGCTCGAACATCGCCATCTCGTGCGCGATGTCGAGGAAGGTGGTGGGCTCATCGAGCACGATCGCGTCGCCGCCCTGCGCGAGCGCGCGCGCGATGCGCGCGCGCTGCCACTCCCCGCCGGAGAGCTGGTGGGTGGCGCGCCCCGCGAGCTCGGCGACGCCGGCGAGCGCGATCGCGCGGTCGATGGCGGCATCGTCGTCCGCGGCCGCGCCGCGCCACGCGCCCTCGTGCGGGTAGCGCCCCAGCGCCACGTACTCCCGCACGGGAAGCGAGAACACGAGCGTCTCGCGCTGCGGCACCACCGCCACGCGCCTGGCGAACGCGCGCCGGTCGAGCGCGGCGAGCGGCTCGCCGTCGACGCGGATGGCGCCGCGCTCCACGGGACGCATCCGGAGCAGCGCCCCCACGAGCGTGCTCTTCCCGCTCCCGTTCGGCCCCACCACCGCCGTCACCGTCCCGCGCGGCGCGTCGAGGGTGACGCCATCCACGGCGGGGTGCGGCGCTCGCGGGTAGCGCACGACGACGTCCTCGAAGCGGATCACGAGAGCCGCCGGAGCTGCGCGAGGAAGAAGGGGACGCCGACGATGGCGGTCACGGCGCCGAGCGGGAGCTCCGCCGGCGGATGCGCGACGCGCGCGAGCAGGTCGGCGGCCACCACGAGCGCGGCGCCGGCGAGCGCGGCGCCGGCGAGGAGCGGACGATGGCGGCGCACTCCCGCGCCGCGCACGAGGTGCGGCACCACCAGCCCCACGAAGCCCACCAGCCCGGCCGCCGCGACGGTGGCGGCGGCGAGGAGCGAGCTCACGAGATACACGCGGCGCGCCGAGCGCTCCACGTGCACGCCGAGGGCCGCGGCCGCCTCCTCACCGAGCGAGAGCACGTCGATGTCGCGCGCCATCCAGAGCAGTGCTCCGCCGGCGAGCGCCGTGTACCCGGCGAGCCAGGCCACCTGCGCCCAGTCGGCGCCGGCGGCGGAGCCCATCATCCACCACAGCGCGCCGCGCACGGTGTTCGGCGATGCGCCGGCCAGCACCACCATGATGGCGGCGTTCGCGAACGCGCCGATGATCACCCCCGCCATGAGCAGCACGCGCGGGTCGGCGCGTCCGCCCGCGGCGCGCGCCACGAGGATCGCGGTGACGATCGCCAGCGCCGCGCCGGCGAACGCGAACAGCGGCAGGACCCCCGCCCCGTCGATGCCGAGCGCCACCGCCACCACCGCGCCCACCGCCGCGCCGCCGGACACGCCGAGCAGATACGGCTCGGCGAGCGCGTTGCGGAGGGAGCCCTGGAGCGCGGCACCGCTCATCCCGAGTCCCGCGCCCACCAGGAGCGCGAGCGCCACGCGCGGGAGCCGCAGCGCGCGCACGATGGCCACGGTGCCGGGATCGCCGCGCCCGAGCACGGCGAGCGCCACGGCGCGCGGCGCCAGCGGCACCGTCCCCCACGCCACCGCCGCGACCACGAGCACGGCCAGCAGCACCACCGCGCCCCCCCACATCGCGGCGCGCCTCACGGGAGCGCTCCCGGGTGGAGGAGGCGCGCGATGCTGGCGGCTGCTTCCCCCATCCGCACCGACGGGCGTCCGACGAGATTCGTGTCCACCACCAGCACGCGGCCGCGCCGCACCGCGCCCACCGCGCGCCAGGGCACGCTCGCGCGGATCTGCGCCGCGCCGGCGGCGCCGGCGAGGATCACATCGGGATCGCGGCGGACGATGTCCTCGAGCGCCACCTGTGGCGACGGCTGCGCGAGGTCGCCGTACACGTTGCGACCGCCCGCGACGTCGAGGAGCTCGTCCAGGTAGCTCCCGCGGCCGATGGTGATGATCGGCGCATCCCACACGTGCCAGAACACCGTGGGACGCGGCAGCGCGGCGGTGGCGGCGCGCACGCGGGCGAGCGAGCGCTCCACGGTGTCGGCCACGAGGCGCGCGCGCGCCAGCTCGCCGGTGGCCGCGCCGAGGAGGAGCGCGGCGCGCCGGAAGTCGGCGATGCGATCCACCTTGAGGGCGATCACCGGCACGCCGGCGTCGGCGAGCCGGCGCGCCGCGTCGCGATCGTCGGCGCTCGCGTACAGCACCACCAGGTCGGGGCGGCGCGCGAGGATCGCCTCCACGTTCGGGCGCAGACCGGGGCCGAGGTCGGCCACGCGCCGCGCCGCGTCGGGCCACACGTCCCAGTGCGTGCGCCCCACCACGCGGTCGCCCGCGCCGATGGCGAACAGCAGCTCCGTGGTGGTGGGATTGAGGGAGACGATGCGGGCCGGAACCCGCGCGGTGCCCGCGCGCACGGGCGCGCCGAAGTCGTCGGTCCCCGCGCTCCTGGCGGGAGCGGAGCGTCCGCCGCACGCGAGCGCCGCGAGCACGATGAGGAGCGAGGCAATGCGCGAAAGCACGAAGGGCACCTCCCTGGAGGGAGATGCCCGGTTGCGTGAAGGCGCGCTGCGGCACGCGCTCGACGCCACCAGCCCTTTCTCCGAGGGTCTGATCGAGTGGCGCGGACGCGGGGCGTCTCCTGGCTTCGGGCCGTGGCGCTCGCCTTCCCGACCGTGGTCAGTGGCGTGTGGAGCGCACGTGTGTGCCCGTTACAGTGGCGGGACCGCGCCGGACTCGCACCGGCTTCCGGAACCCGCATCCGCTCGGTTCGGTTGTCGGCGGAGAAGCTATGCCCGCTTCCGCCGCTCGTCAAGCGCGTGCGCGAGGGCGTGCTTCAGCTCGGCGCGCCGGGCGCGATACGCCTCGCGCTCGGCGTCGGTCGGCGTCGCTCGCGCCTCGAACGCCGCATCGAGCTCGGCGATCGCTCGCGCCAGGCGCTCGGTGTCGTCCTCCATCATGGGCGCCACCACGCGCGCCGCCGTGCCGCGCCGGCGCGAGAGCACGAACGCGAGCACGGCGAGCATCACCGCGGCGGTGCCGAGCGCGACCCACCGCAGCCAGCGCTCGCGCGCGCCGGCGTCGGCGATCTTCGGGAGCGCGATGCGCACCACCGCGTTCGCGGGCACGTCCTGCGCGAGGAAGCGGACGAACGTGCGCCCCTCGATGGTGGCCGGCGCCACACGCTTCAGCTTCGCGCCGGTCACCTCCGCCGACGGCTCCTCCACCAGCACCTCGAGCACCACGGCATCGCGCTCCACGGGGATGCTGAGCGGGAAGGCACCCGACGGGATGCGGTAGGAGAACGAGAGCTGCTTGAGCCCCGGGGCGAACGCGGCCACGGTGGTGACGCGCCCGGAATCGGCGCTCAGGGAGCGCGGCGAGATGTCTCCCTGCCCCGCGGCGAAGTTGCTCGCCTCGGCCGGGATGATGGCCGTCCACGTGGGGCGCTCATCATCGGGAGACACGAGGGTGACGGAGCTGTCGTTGGACAGCTCGTACACCTCCACCACGTCGCGCGTCCCGTCGGCCTGCGCGGCGCCGATCACGATGTGCCGTCCGCGCACGTGCAGCGTGAGCGGCCCGGAGGTGGTGTCGAAGACGGTGATCTCCGCGTCATCGCCGGTGACGCGCGCGCCGCGGAGCGGCGCCGAGAAGTAGGCGATGCCGTGATAGAAGGCGGAGACGAAGTAGACGGCGTCCGCGCTGCCGGTGCGCCGGTAGTGGAACGCGTAGCGCCCCGACGCGCCGGTCCGCGTGGAGTCGAGCGGGCCGGCGGTGTCGGAGCCGACGCGGTGGAGGGTGACCCACACGCCCGGCACGGGGACGATCGAGCGCTCCCCGGGGCGCACCACGCGGCCGCTCACGAGCTGCGGGCCGGTGTCCACCGGCGCGGCGGCGGGAGCGGTGTCGGCGCCGACGCCGCTCGCGTCCGACGAGTCCTGCGGCGCACCCTGCGCGCGCGCGGGGGTGGCGGGGAGCGCCAGCATCGCGCACAGCGCGAGCAGGGCAACACAAAGGCGGCCGCTCCGCGCGGCCGCCCACGAGACGAACGAGGGATCACGCACCGGCGTGTCGATCGGTCACGGGTTGAACTTTCCGAAGTCCTCGGGACGCATCTTCTCCAGGTACGCCTTGAGCTGCTCCGCCGAGAGGTCGCGCGGCTCCTGCGTCTCCCCCTCCGCGCCGAACGACGGTCCCTCGCCGCTCTCCTCTCCCTCCTCCACCGTGAACGAGGTGAGGAGCGACTCCTGCGCGAAGATGGGCGCGGAGAGCCGGAGCGCGATCGCGATGCTGTCCGAGGGACGCGCATCGATGTGCACGACGTCGTCCCCGCGGTGGATGTGCAGCTCGGCGAAGTAGGTGTTGTCCTGCACCTTCGTGATCTGGACGCGCCGCAGGGAGCCGCCCATGCCGGTGATCAGCCGCTTGCAGAGGTCGTGCGTGAGCGGACGCGGCGGCTTGATCTTGTTCATCTCCATCACGATCGACTCGGCCTCCGGCTGGCCGATCCAGATGGGGAGCAGGCGCTCGCCGTCCTTCTCCTGAAGTATGACCACGTACGAGTTGGACGCGCTGTCCAGCCCGAGCCTGGCGACCTTGACTTCGATCATAGAGACTCCCGTGGTGTGCCATGGCGCGCGGGGCCGGCACGCCCCGCGCCCCAAGGCGGACTGCAATTCACGTCCCCATGTCCCACGATGCGAGATACTTCCGCTGCTCCTCCGTGAGCTCGTCGATCCGCGCGCCGAGCGCCGCCAGCTTGAGCCGGGCGATCTCGCGGTCCACCGCCTCCGGCACGCGGTGCACGTCGCGCGAGAGCGACGCGCCGTGTTTCACTAGATACTCCGCCCCGAGCGATTGGTTCGCGAAGCTCATGTCCATCACGCTCGCCGGGTGTCCCTCCGCGGCGGCGAGATTGATCAGGCGCCCCTCGCCGAGGAGGAAGATGCGCTTGCCGTGCACCACGAACTCCTCCACGAACGGGCGCACCTCGCGCGACGTCCCGCCGGCGAGGCGCCGGAGCGACGGGATGTCGATCTCCACGTTGAAGTGGCCGGAGTTGCACACCACCGCGCCGTCCTTCATCGCGGTGAAGTGCTCGGCGCGGAGGACGTTGATGTTGCCGGTGAGGGTGCAGAAGATGTCGCCGATCGGCGCCGCCTCCTCCATGGACATCACGCGGAAGCCGTCCATGGTCGCCTCGAGCGCCTTCAGCGGATCGATCTCCGTGACGATGACGTTCGCGCCGTGCCCGCGCGCGCGCATCGCGACGCCGCGCCCGCACCACCCGTAGCCGGCGACGACGAAGGTCGATCCGGCGAGGAGCAGGTTCGTGGCGCGGATGATCCCGTCGATCGTGGACTG
>CAMLEQ010000211.1 GCA_946479015.1 uncultured Gemmatimonadota bacterium
CCCCGCCCCCGCCTGGAACGCCAGCACCCGGAGCTCGGCGTCGCCGAGCGTCGCGCGCCAGGTGTCCAGCTCCCGGGTGGCCGCCGCCAGCTCCCGCTCCGCGCGCTCCGCGTCGCCGCGCCGCGCGTACACGTCCGCCAGGTGCGCTCTCGCCTCGTAGATGTGGAGGTGCTCGTCCGGCGCGCGCTCGCGCAGGTAGTCGCCAAGACGCCGCTCGGCGGTGTCCAGCGCCCCGCGATAGAGCGCCAGCCGCCCTTCCTCGTACGCCATCCAGTCGTCCGCCCGCGGCAGCCCGTGCCGCCGCGCGAGCGCCCGCCCGTCGGCGATCGCCCGCGCCGCGGCGTTCCAGTCGTGCGCGCGCATGGCGATGGTGGCCAGCGACTGGAACATCTCGAGCTGCCGCGGCACCTCGCCGCTGTGCTGGTACCAGCGGAGCGTCTCGAGCGCCTCGCGCCGCGCCGCGCCGTAGTCGCCGGCGGCGACATCGAGGTCGGCGAGGAACTCGTGCGCGATCATCACGCTGCTCGTGTCCTCCTGTGCGGCGAACATCTCGGCCGCGCGGCGAATGTACTCCCCCGCCGGCACCCGGTCGTTGAGCTGCAGCGCGAGCGCGCCGGCGTTGAGGTTCGCCGACGCCAGCGCGAACTGGCTGTGCGCCGCCTCCGCCTCGGTCATCGCCTGGTCGATCGCCGCCTTCGCATCGCCCAGCGCCCCCTGCCCGCGGAGGATGTCCGCGATGCGCAGCAGCGTCTCCCCGAGCGCCGACCGGTCGCGCGCGCGCCGTTCCAGCGCCGCCGTCCGCCGCAGGAGCACGAGCGCCGTGTCGGGCGAGTGGCGCAGGCTGAACGCCAGCGCCTGCGCGCGCAGGCACTGCGCCTCGAAGCGCGGCGCCCCCGCGCGGCGCGCGAGCGCGGCCCCCCGCTCCCCCTCCTCCACCGCCGCCGGGCGCAGGAGCACCGCGTCCAGCACGCCGCGGCGGCACTCGTAGTTGGCCCGCACGGTGAGCGCGGAGTCGGGGATCAGGCGAGCGGCGGAGTCGACGAGCGCGAAGCCGGTGGGGATCCCGTCCGAGTTGGCGCGGAGGAAGGCGAGCCCCAGCAGCGCCTCCGCCTCCGCCAGCGGATCGCCGGTGCGGCGCGCCGCGGCGCGCGCGAGCACGTACTCGCTGTCGGACGCCGCCATGAGGCCGCGGTCGTAGAGCTGCTCGGCGATGCCGAGCCGCGCATACGTGGCCCAGGCATCGGCCGGCGCGCCGGCGACGTCGGCGAGCGCGCGGTAGCGGCGCTCGGCATCGGCATAGCGATACGTGAGGCGGCTCAGCGTGGCGAGCCCCAGCATCGCGGCGCGGTCGTTCGGGCTCCGGGCGAGCCGCGCACGCCACGCGCGCTCGAGGACGGTGCCGCCGTCGCGCTCCACGCCGCGCACGGCGGAGCGCACGACGGCTCGGGCGCTGTCGGTGCCCCCGGCGGAGGGAAGGACCGCCAGCGCGGCGGCCAGCAGGGTGATGAGCATCCCCGCTACGATACGGCAGGGAGCGCGTGCGCGCCAACCGGCGGGGCGCCTGGCACGCCGTGGCCGCGCGACGGGGGCCCGCGCGCCCCTCCCGCCGCGCGGGGCGATTCACCCCGCGCGCGCCCGCGGTTAGACTGTGGGCACGCCGGCCCCTCGCCATTCCGGGCACGATGGGTCCGGCGTCCGCATTGAACGTGCGGGCTGCGCAACAGCCTGCGGAACGCCAAGCGAGGGCGCATGGTTCGCCTCTGTCCACCGCAACGAGTCCGTCGCGCCGTCAGGCGCGCGTCCCCCGTCCATCTCGCCGTGGCCCTCGCCCTCGCGAGCGCCGTCGCCCTTGGCGCCGGCGCGTGCGGCAAGCCGGCCCAGCCGGCCGCGCCCCCGCCGCCGGAGGTCTCCATCTACACCGTGCAGCCGCGCACCATCCCGGCCCATTACGAGTTCGTCGGGCAGGCCGCGGCGTCGAAGCACGTCGAGGTGCGCGCACAGGTGTCCGGCGTCATCGTCTCCCGCCCGTACCGGGAGGGGACCGATGTCGCGCGTGGGACGGTGCTCTTCCGCATCGACCCCGCCACGTACGAAGCGGCGTACCGCAGCGCGCAGGCGCAGCTCGCCACCGCGCGCGCGGCGCTCGGCAACGCGCAGCGCAACCTGGCGCGGCTCCGTCCACTCCTCGCCGATCACGCGGTGGCGCAGAAGGACGTCGATGATGCGGAGACCGCGGAGGAGGAAGCCCGGGCCGCCGTGCAGAACGCGGAAGCGACCGCCGACCGCGCGCGCAAGGACCTGGACCGTACCGACGTCCGCGCCGAGATCGCCGGGCGCGCCGGCCGCGCGCTGATGGAGCTCGGCGCGCTCGTGTCCGGACCGAGTGATCTCCTCACCACCGTGGATCAGATCGATCCGATCTACGTGGACTTCAGCCCGTCGGACCAGGAGCTGCTGCGCTGGCGCCGCGACGCGGCCTCGAAGCGGCTCCGCTTCCCGACGGGGGCGCTCGACGTGCGAGCGCTCCTCTCCGACGGGAGCATGCTGCGCGAGACGGGGAAGGTGAACTTCGTCGACCTGTCGCTCCAGCCGATCACCGGCACGCTCCAGCTCCGGGCCGAGTTCCCCAACCCCGCGCACGCGCTCCTGCCGGGGCAGTTCGTGCGCGTGCGCCTCGAGGGGATCGAGCGCACCGACGCGCTGCTCGTGCCGCAGCGCGCGGTGCAGCAGGGGCTCGCCGGCGCCTACGTCTACGTGCTCGGCGACAGCGGCACCGTGGCGACGCGCTCCGTCTCGGCCAGCGACTGGCAGGGCGGCTGGTGGATCGTCGATTCGGGGCTCTCCGCCGGTGACCGCGTGATCGTGGACGGCGTGCAGAAGGTCGCCCCCGGCGCGCGCGTGCGGGCCAGCACCTACCAGCCCTCCGCCGACACCACGCTCTCCACGCGCATGGACTCGGTGCCGCTCGCGCCCGGCGCGAGCCCGATCCTCGGAGGACGGCGATGAGCGATCCGCATCCCCCCGGCACCCCGCACGAGATCCGCTACCTCTTCATCCGCCGGCCGATCCTCGCCGCCGTCATCTCGATCGTCATCGTGCTCGTGGGCGCGTTCGCCCTGCTGCACCTGCCGGTGAACCGGTACCCGAGCATCACGCCGCCCGTCGTCCAGGTGTCCGCCGTGTACCCCGGCGCGAGCGCCGAGGAGGTGGCGCAGACCGTCGCCGCGCCGATCGAGCAGCAGCTCTCCGGCATCCCGGGGCTCCTGTACTTCAAGTCCACGAGCTCCAGCGACGGGAGCATGAGCCTGCAGGTGTACTTCGACATCTCGCGCAACCAGGACCTGGCCGCCGTGGACGTGCAGAACCAGGTCAATCTCGCGGCGCCGCAGCTCCCCGACGAGGTGCGACGCCAGGGGATCGTGGTGCGGAAGGCGCAGACGGACATCCTGCTCGCCGTCGTGCTCACCTCCGATGATCCGCGCTACGATGCGGAGTACCTGAGCAACTACTCGCACATCTACGTCGAGGATGAGCTGAAGCGCGTGCCCGGCGTGGGCGACGCGTCCACCTTCGGGCAGCTCCAGTTCGCGATGCGGCTCAGCCTCGACCCCGATCGCATGGCGCAGCTCGGCGTCACGATGAGCGACGTGGTGAACGCCGTGAACGAGCAGAACGCCACGAACCCGGCGGGGCTGATCGGTCAGGAGCCCGCGCCCGACGGGACGCAGCTCACCCTCCCCGTGAACACCCAGGGGCGCCTCACCACGCCCGAGGAGTTCGCGAACATCATCGTGCGCGCGCGCCCCGACGGCTCGGTGCTGCGCGTCCGCGACATCGGGCGGGTGGTGCTCGGCGCGCAGAACTACAACCTCCAGGCGCGCGTGGACGGCAAGGCCATCGGCGGCATCCTCGTGTACCTGCGCCCGGGGGCGAACGCGCTCCAGGTGCGCAACGCGGTGCTCGCGCGCCTGAAGGAGCTCTCGCGCTCCTTCCCCTCGGGCGTCCACTACATCATCCCGTTCGACACCACGCCGTTCATCACCACCTCCATCCACGAGGTGGTGGTGACGCTGCTCATCGCGCTCGCCCTCGTGACGGTCGTGGTGTTCGTGTTCCTCCAGAACTGGCGCTCCACGCTCATCCCCCTGCTCGCGGTGCCGGTGTCCATCATCGGCACGTTCTTCGGGATGCTGCTGCTCGGGTTCACCACGAACCTGCTCACGTTGTTCGGGCTCGTGCTCGCCATCGGCATCGTGGTCGATGACGCGATCGTGGTGATCGAGAACGTGGAGCGCATCATGGCGGACCAACACGTGCCCCCCGCCGTGGCCGCCGACCTGGCGATCCGGCAGGTGCGCGGCGCGCTGATCGCGATCGTGCTGGCGCTGTGCGCGGTGTTCATCCCGGTGGCGTTCATCGGGGGGATCACCGGCCAGATGTACAAGCAGTTCGCGATCACCATCGTGGTGTCCGTGGTGCTCTCCGGGATCGTGGCGCTCACGCTCACCCCGGCGCTCTGCGCGCTCCTCCTCCGGCACGAGGACAAGATGCCGGAGCGCGGGTTCTTCGCCTGGTTCAACCGGACCTTCGAGCGCAGCCGCGCGGGCTACGTCCGCACGGTGGGGCGCACGCTCGAGCGCCCGCGCGTGATGCTCGCCTGCTTCGCGGTCACCATCGCCCTGGCGTTCGTCCTCTTCCGGACCATCCCCACCGGCTTCATCCCGTCCGAGGACAAGGGGTACTTCGCCGTGTCGGTGGAGCTGCCGGGGGGCGCCTCCCTCCAGCGCACGGAGGAGGTGGTGCACCGCGTGGAGTCCTTCATCAAGCAGCAGCCCGCGGTGCAGCACGTCTTCGCGCTCGTCGGCTTCAGCCTCATCCAGGGCGCGAGCCAGACCAGCTCCGCCACGATGTTCGTGAACCTGAAGCCGTGGGACGAGCGCACCAGCAAGAGCGAGCAGATCGGCGCCGTGCTCGGCAAGGTGAACGGGATGCTCTTCCAGATGCGCGATGCCACGGCGTTCGCCTTCAACCTGCCGGAGATTCCGGGGCTCGGGACGACCGCCGGACTCGAGATGAACCTGCAGGACCGCGGGATCAACGACGTGCGCCGCTTCGCCGCCGTCGCGCAGCAGTTCGCCGCCGAGGCGAACAAGCAGCCCGCGCTGCAGCAGGTGTCGACGACGATCCGGGTGAACGTGCCGCAGATCCACGTGGACGTGGACCGGGCGAAGGCCAAGGCGCTCGGCGTCTCCCTCTCGTCGCTCTTCCAGACGCTCCAGGCGATGCTCTCATCGCTGTACATCAACGACTTCAACCTCTACGGCAAGACGTACCGCGTGCTCGCCGAAGCGCAGCCGCAGTTCCGCACCCGCCCCGAGGACATCGGGCGGCTCTACGTGCGCGGCGGCGACCAGCAGATGATCCCCGTGTCGGCGCTCACGACCACCGAGTTCCGCGGCGGCCCGAGCATCATCAACCGCTTCAACGGCTTCACCTCGGCGCTCGTGAACGGCAGCCCCGCGCCGGGGCGGAGCTCGGGGCAGATGCTCGACGCGGCCGAGGGGCTGGCCGACCGGTACGCCTCGCGCGGCGTGGGGTACGCGCTGAGCGGCCAGTCGTTCCAGGAGCGGGCGTCCGGCGGACAATCCGCCATCGTGCTCACCTTCGGCATCGTGATGGTGTTCCTCGTGCTCGCCGCGCTCTACGAGAGCTGGTCGATCCCCTTCGCCGTGCTGCTCGGCGTGCCGTTCGGCATCCTGGGGGCGCTGCTCGGGCTCCTCCTCCGCGGCATCCCGAACGACATCTACTTCCAGATCGGGCTCGTGGCGGTGATCGGCCTCGCGGCCAAGAACGCGATCCTCATCGTGGAGTTCGCCACCGAGCTGCGCGCCCAGGGGCGGACGATCGGCGAGGCGGCGATCGAGGCCGGGCGCGAGCGGCTGCGGCCGATTCTCATGACCTCCTTCGCCTTCATCCTCGGCGTGGCCCCGCTGCTCGTGGCGTCCGGTGCCGGCGCCGCCAGCCGACACTCGATCGGCACGGGGGTGTTCTTCGGCATGCTGGTGGCGACGCTCATCGGGATCTTCTTCATCCCGTTCTTCTTCGCCGAGATTCGCGCGTGGAGCGAGCGGGGGATCCTGCACCGGCGCTCGCGGGCGGAGGGCGTCGCGCCGCCCTCGCCCCCGCAGCCGCGCCCCACGGAGGGCGACGACTGATGCCCACCCGTCACCGCGCGCGCCCGCTCGCGCTCCTGGCGGCCGGCGCGCTCGCCGCGTGCATCGGCCCGAGCTACCACCGCCCGCCCATGCCGGCGCCCGACGGCTGGCGCCCGCCGTCGGCATCGGCGGATTCGCTCCGCCCGTTCTTCGACTCGCTCGCGCGCAGCCGCGACAGCACCGCGGGGGCGGAGCGGCGCGCGTCCCCCGCGTCCCCTCTCCCCCGCCCCGACAGCGTCGCCGATCTGCGGTGGCTCGCGCTCTTCCAGGACACCGTGCTGCAGCGGCTCGTGGAGACCGCGGTGCGCGAGAACCGCGACGTGCGCACGGCGGCCGCCACGATCGAGGAGTTCCGCGCCGACTACGGCATCGCGCGCGGCGCGTACTTCCCGCAGCTCTCCGTCTCGGCGCAGGCGGGGAGGCAGAAGATCATCTTCGGCGGCAACCAGCCCTTCACGTTCGACGTGTTCAACGTGGTGGGGAACGTGTCGTGGGAGCTCGACTTCTGGGGACGGTTGCGCCGCGCCACCCAGGCGGCGCGCGCCGACCTGTTGGCGCAGGAGCAGAACCAGCGCGCCGTCGTCCTCTCGCTCGTGAGCTCGGTGGCCGTCTCGTACCTCCAGCTCCGGCAGCTCGATCTCGACCTGAGCATCGCCGAGCGCACGCTCGCCTCGCGGCGGCAGACGCTGG